>DPYI01000010.1 GCA_003545435.1 Patescibacteria group bacterium
CTCCTGGTTGTAATTCTTGTTGTGAAGCGCTCTCCGCGATAGAGCGCGATAAATATGATGCGCCGAAAAACTTCCGCGGCAGCGACTTGAAGAGGACGGCGTCCATGGCTACCCCACTAAAGGTGTAGCGAAAGCTAAACCAAGAAGAAGACCCAGAACGATAGCAAGTGATATACCTTCGTCCCAATCTTCATGGTCTACTACCATGACACCTACAATCCCCCCAAGCAATAGTATTAATCCCCAACGAGGGTCGAAGCCTTTGGAGATTGCAAATACAAGGACACCCCCTATGACTCCGAGGACAACGCCTAAAAATGAACGTGGTTTGACTGGATCAAGTGCCACGATCAAATCTATCAGCCACAATATCATAGCTAGTACAAGCAACAGATAGATCGTGATACTGAATTTTGCCAACTCCGTCTGATTATTACTTATCAGGCGGAAAACCCCGTCCAAGTTATACATTGCTGATCCGTCGGGAAACCCTATTACTCCCCCGAGAGCGCCACGGGTCTTGTCGGCTGTTACGAGGTATAGTGTTGACACAGCAGCCAACCCGAAGGCTGGATAACTGGGGTCGCGCGTGGCGAAAAATGCAATCGTCCATAACGCGCAGGCAATCAACATTGCCACAGAACTTTCGCCGGTCGGAGTTAATGCCCGAATAACTTGAGAATCCGACCACCAAACATATATTACCCCCAGAACTGTAGCAACGAGGGATACCCAAACTACCCAATTTTCCACCCTATGTCTTTCTTTACCCCTGTGTTGGATTTTCTGAAACGTGTCAGCCACTAAAGCCAGAACCAGCATGGCGCCCATCCCGATAGTCATCCACTGGGAAGGAGACTTCCAAGGTGCTGATCCGGGATCGACTGCTTCCTCGGGAGAAGGCATTTTGGGGGGTGCCAACGGCGTGGGTTCAGGGGGAACATCGGTGGATCGTAGATCGCCGCCACCTGCAACTGGCTCTGTAGCAACTGCACCTCCGCTGAAAACCTTACCCCCCATCCTGACGGCGAAATAGCCAAGTCCGACGAGAGCGAGTGCAAACACCGAGATAAGAACAATTCCCACCCAGTTGGTCTTCTTCATCTTTTGTACCCCAACGCCCCCAGGCGATCCTGTACCTCGTCGCGACGAAGGCAAAGGCGGGTGACCGGCAGGCTGGGACACAGGTTGGACATTGGGATCCCTCGTCATTTCAATTTTTGCCCCCTCATTAGGATTCGCCGGGATGGTCACAGTCCCTTTCTGCTGTAGATACCCAGCCTTCCGAACTGATAGTATGATAGAATCCCCCTCTTTTCCAGCGTTGGGAATAGCTACCTGACCTAAAGTGTCGGTAGCATATCCGTTAACAACCGCGCCAACGAGTTGTTGGCCAGTTGCTTTGTCTACAACGAGAACTCTTAAATCGGCCATCGAATTCTCCTTTCTCTAAAGGCCGAAAACGATTTTGTCATCGCGAGGAGCTTATTTAAAACCGACGAAGCGATCTTTATAATAGAGATTGCTTCGCTATGCTCGCAATGACAATTGCGAAAACATGTTCAATGGTCTCAAGCACCGGAATGGCACTTGATCACCCGGATGAATGTCCGGAGTTTCCCCCTTGGAGCGACACGTTCTTACTCGAAACCGGTTTGTCGAATTTGCATACCTTTTGACAAGCATACACCCGATTCTGGATGAGGTTACCACAAGTGCCTCACGCGGCCTTATATTTTTCGACGCCGTGCACGCGTCATTCTATTCATCCCCATACCCATACGGCTCCTAAACTTAGGATGAGTCCGCAGTTTTACCCACGTCTCCCGTATGACCAGACGACATCTCTGCGTCTGATTAGGGACATCCCGATGTCAAAAATCGGGATTTATTTTGGTTTTTTCTGATCATATGATTGATCAATTCTCGTCTTCGTATTGACGAGAACGGAGAAAAAACCAAACAATGAAACCCAAGATCACGAAAATAAAGGTGATCCCGACTAAACAAGGGGCAAATTCCATCAAAGTCTTGATGGCAATTCCCCATCGGGCTCCCTGCAACCACGTGAACGCCTCTTCTTTCAAAGCTGCGCCTGCGTTGGTATCGCGAACTTGGGCTTGGAGAAGCTGTAGCTCGACCTGCTGCTTTTGCTCAGCCAATTTTTCGAGGGTTTGCTGATGTGAAAGATCAGCAAAACCAAAGTATGCAGCAGCAAAAAATCCACCGGCGATAAGAAGCAGCACAATAGCTACTCCACCGGCCTTCTTTGAAGCCGCAAAAAAGGCTAAGCAGAACACAAGCAGGCCGGACACTGCCAGCAGCATCGCTTCCATCTCACCCTCCAATCCAGAAAGGTGGAATGTCGATGGTGCCGCCGACATACAGAACTAGCCAGATAAAAAAGATTAATCCAACCAGTCCTACTATCCGTTTGAGCCGCTCCCCCCATTTAAAGGGAAAAACCTTCTCTTTTATCTTACACCTCCTTAACGCGGTTGAACGCTCCGCGTTTGAATTGACAGCAGTTTCTCTCCGGCCACCGCAAACGTGCCCATGATAAGCACACGGAGTAACCAGACGAAGACTGCAATGGCGACTGGTACGACACGAACCAGCGTTTCTTGATCGATTATGGTATTACCAAGGGTCTGATTTTCCAGCATGGCTAACGATATGCCCCACCAGATAACTCCGGCATGCATTGTTGCAAGCAGTAACCACGCCCCAAAGATATACCAAACCGCTTCGGGTTTGATGTTCGATGGAATGAACATATATGCAACAATGACAAAGTCAATGCTGCAAAAAATGATGGCCAGGATGGTTGCCCCCTGAATTCCGGCGATGTGTAGGTTGAGATCGAACAATGCATACTCCGTGACGCTGTAGTTAAAAATTTCTAAGGCTGCCAGCGATACAATGAGTATGACTCCAAAAATAAACCCCTTGTATCTCGATTCCATTCTCCAAGCTCCTTTCCTTTTAAACTCTTTGTCCGAAAGTCGGACCGCATTGAAAAATAACAATGTATTTCTGTAGTTCCATTGTTGCTTTAAAACGCGGCCCGACTTGCCAGAAGTCTCGCCCATGCGCCGTTATTTTATCTTTAATATTTTATTTACATATACAACCAGGATGTTAAGGTGCGCTCCTTCGCATACGAATGCTACGGTGCGCGAAGCGCCCCGTCTATTCAACAACGAAGAAGCACGAAAACATATCTCACCAGCCTGAAACGCTGATGTTTTAGGCGGTAAGACAACACGAACCCCCACAGAAGGGGTTCGTTATATACCATCCGATAAAAATGATTTTATCCGTATGGTCACCATAGAACTAAAGGCAGGATGAATAAGGCAAGAAAAATCCGGCAGGAAGAAATAATACTAATAGAAAATAATCCTATAATATTTAAGACGAAAAGTCAAGTCAAATGAGTAAGAAATAGCAGAAAACTGCAGAAACACAGGGTAAATAGCCTTTAATACTCTACAACCGTTCCATCGCCAAAATCAATCCCAGTCAACTCGCCGTTTAAATACGTTCTTATACCTCCGACCTCATGCGCATAGAGCAAATCTGCCTCGCGTCCATCATGCCTCTCTCCTCTTCGATCATAACAATCCAGATGATCTTGTGCGGTTAATCCGTCTCTCATGTCTGCCCGTACGTCAATCACCGTTGCAGATACCCTGCCAATCGCTTCTCCTATGCCCCCTCCTGTTCGTCCCCCTGCAAAACCCCGTGCATGTCCCTCGTCATAAGCCGGTGCGTGCATGGCAGCAGCGACACTTCCAAAAACCTCATTTCCGTGATATGGCGTATCGTCAAATACACCTCCTCGTTGTTCTACCGCCCTCCGTATTTTTCCGTCCTGCTCTTCTCTCCAGTCATCAATCCTCTCTGCGTTTTTTGTTGAAGCCCGCTCCCCGCTGGTCATGGGCACATGGGGATTTCCAATAAACCTTGTTGATAGTGAATCGCCGAAAAGTGCAGTTTTGACATCTTGCAATAAAGTAGCAAAAATGCCTTCCGGCTTTTGGTTGAATGCGTGTTGGGTTGCTAATTGGGTAACTTGGTCCCGAGTGTATCCAACGTGCGCTGATACATAACCCTCGTCTGTCGGAGAATGTCCTACTATGTGCATCTTAGTGACAATTGTGTGCGGTGTGGGGCGTAATTCTTCAAATGCGACCCTTGCCCGTGCACCGCCGCCGGTTACAACGCGCACTGCGGTTTCCTGAACTGTATGATGCTCTACTGATTGATGAACCAATTGACGTGCTGCATTCCACGCTTCCTCATCACCATTCAACCGAACCGCTGTTTGAGGGGTCATCGTATAATCACCCCACTTAACATAACCAAGATTGTCTCCGGTATGGATGGTCAGTTGGTCTCCCTCTTTTCCTTTAGTTCCCATACTGTTTCGTAAATGAGCTTTAGAGACCTTAGTCCCATTTAAATGAAGCGCCGCCGATATGCCCCTCTCCGATGGAAATTCTCGCCTGCTCTCCCGCGCATGCACCCTGCCCGGTAACAGACATGCCTTGTAAGGAGCCGTCGGGATTATAGTCAACGCGCCCCGCGCCGTCAGGAGATGCGGAAATCGCAGCAGCTCTGTTCAGAACAGCGTACATGTGTGGGGTCCAGCTGGCTTCAACGTGGAGATTCGGGACCTTTGGCTCGCTTATATGTGTTTCCTTAATTTTTCTTTGCCCGCGTCTTCCTTCCTCCCTAATATGAGTTTCCGTTGTTGGCGGATGTTCTATGATTTGAGTATAAGCCTCAAGGAACTGTTCTCTTGTGTAAACAACTGCATCGAGAAATTCTCCCATTTGTCTCTCAAATGTATGAGCAATTGCCTGTATTTTATTTTCCGAAATTACCATTTGCTGAGGCAAGTCTGCAGCGGCGCGTGCTAATATCCCTCCTCTTACAGTATTACCCCGTTCTCTCTCTTCTATAGCCCTGCCTTCTGATTCCAACCGGGCCTTCACGCCTTCTGCAATAGTGTTCTGCGCACTTTCAGCCATTTGAGTAACATAAGCGACTCGATCATCTTCCCCTAGGGTGTCTAAATATCTGGCTTGTGCTCGTCCAGCGCCAGAAGAAGGATCTGCGGGGATTATAGTTATGTCCAATTCTTTTGTATGCCGTCCGCCTGTACGAGCTTCCAAAAATTTCATATTCTAAAATGAGGATGGCAGATGATAACAGGCGGATTATAGCAATGAAAGAAAGAGTTTGTCAAACGCGGCGGAAAACGAATGTTTGGCTGAACCACTCTTTTTCTGGTTCCGCGCTTTCACTACCCAACACGTCACGCCCGCCAATGCGCTCGAGTTTTAATATCTTCGGAGATGGACGTCGATTGTTCATTTTCTCAGCATACGGCGTAAGTTTTCTGAAGGGAAGGCGTACTTCAAATTTTTTTGGGGAAACAGGTATTGGTTCCATTCCAACAAACAATCGTTCTCCTTCGGGCTGGTTGACGTATTCAAGGCGCAGCCGTGGTACGACTTCCGGAGGGCAGGGAGCTAACCCTCGTTCTCCTGCTGCTTTATTGATTTGTGCTGTTGTCGGACAGCCGTGTGCTTCTTCACGATGGGAAGGATCATCATAATACTCCCAGAATGCTGGATCTGACTGGTCGCCAAGACTGTGTCTGGAGCACAAGCCTAAATCAGCAAAATCCACACAGACGAGGTCAACTGGTTCATAGCCCTCATGAAGAGTTATACTATCATATATCATTGCTTCAGCCTCACGATGAACAGTAACACCTTGCACCCTCATCTCTCGTGTCAACTCATAAGAGTCTTCTCCTTGAGGGTATACCGTCTTCCAAACCGGTAATTCTCCACCCGTTTCATGATTCAGGACAGATTCATGTTCCATGGTGCAGAATTTACCACATTCGAAATTGTTTTGTCAAACAGGCGCTCAGTTCTCCGTAGAAATCCGACAGTCGGTCTCCTTTCTTGATAATGGTGGTTGCATGTTGTTTCCCATATGTGGTCGGTGATAATGATAGCGGTCTAAGAATGATTCTACCATAGTGGTACAGATAGGGAGTTGATCATGGTGGTATTTAATCCAACCGAGACATTCCTTCCGTACGGTTCTGTTAAAGCTTTCGATGTAGGATTGCTCATTCTTCCTGTATGGCCTTGATATCCTATGAAGATCACAGTAGTCTCGTACGTGATCCTGAAACTCCTCCTTGAATTCCGGACCCCCATCGGTTTGTATAAGAGAAACATGAGTATGAAGGCGTCTCTCCATGCACTGCTTGAGGAACTGATACTCAAATGATCCGGTGAGGGCAGGAGTAATCAGAATATCTGCTTCTTTAGAAGAGATCTCCACTGCGGTGAAGGCAAAAAGATCCCCAAAATCAATCGGATCCATCTGAATGACTTCCTGGGGATGGGATGCCGTGGGGACTGGGCCACGGACAACATTTTTGTTCCATCTGTTTTTGATGATGAGTTTTTCTTTGAGGATTTCATAAATCTTCGGAACGGAAAGAGAGACGCGGTGTTCTTCCTCAAGAAAATATGCAATTTTTTGTCCGCAACAGTCATATTCCCGTTCCCGAATCTCCCAGATCCATCGTTTGAGGATAGGATCTACTTGCCGATGGACACGTGGTACTTTCTTCGCATGGTCATACCGTTCAAGGAATCCGAGGAGTCCATAGTGTTCAATCCCTTGAATCCAGAGAATGATGGTTTCTCTGTGTTTCCCTAACCGTTGAGCAATGTGTGTTTTGGGAAGCCCTTGCTCATGGAGTTCCCACGCTATAGTAATGAGTGTGTGAGTAGTCATGTCCATGATTGTACATNNATGGACTGTCGGATATTTACGGAAACATTGCGACAGGTGTGCTATTTCACAAAAAAAGACCCGCTTCAACACAGTGTGTCAAACGCGAGTCAGTTGTTTATTTTTTGTCCGTCCCAGCGTAATTTCTGCTTCCGATAAATAGTTATATACTTCGATAACTCAGGTTTGCAACTGAATTACTCAGCATATACCCATCTAATCCGTTTTTCTCCGCCAGCTGGCGGCTGTAAACCGGAGCAAGATGGGTATATCAGAAGCAGGAAAAAGCTGGTGATATCAATGAAAAAGTGTCCTTATGGACTAAAGCAGTTATTCACTGCAACCAATTTCAGGATATCTCCAGTTTTCAAGTGAATCCCACCTGATTTCGATACCAACACATGTTGGCTCAATCTCAGGTGAGAAGGAATTTAGAAATTCTACGACGGTGCCGGTCCGCCGTAATTTGGTGGTTATAAATTCTTATATTTCGTAAATTGCACCTCCCTCTTCCCATGCAACTAAACTTAACTTCATACGTTCAGCTGGAGACAGAGGTTCTTCCTCTATCTCTCTTTGACCACTAGCAACAGGAAAAAAGGAGCACGCATTACAATCCCCCTGGCACCCTTGACATACGTTTGTATTCGGACCTTTCATTTAAATGCCTCCAATCAACATTAGAATTGTTCCGAATATCTCTCTCTCCTTTAAATTCCGGCCGGAGAGCCAGTTTTTTCTCTCAGCATGTTTCCCCCAAATTTCTGTTCGCTGAGAAACCGGATTCCGGATATTACGAATGTAATACCTAAAATCCGGCTTCCCAGAGAATTTTTTCCTATTCACCCTCCTTAAAATCGCTCTTTTAAATTCCTTCATTCACTTGTTAAGGTGCGACATATCCGTTCATGAGATTTGCGAAAAAAATCTCCGACAGATATCTTTTACATAGTTTACATCTTATAGTATATAAGGGAGAAAATCAAGAAAAGTATGGTATACTTGGCTGTATGGAGTTTTGAGCTGAAGTCAAGATAATCGGAATGATTGCACTATCTCCGGTCATCCACACCTGGCGTTTTGGTTGAACGTGCAAAAATAAAAGTCAGGATACAAGAACTCCGGTCTCCCGTATTTCTTTGGCCAGAGGATCATATTTGTCGGAAAAACTGTTTATTGAGTATGGAATGATATCAACCGGCATATCCCCCTTTGGCAGGAGTTTTGTCAATAAAATGGTTTCCTTCTGAAAATCTTCTCCAAAGACGTCCGATACGACACACAGGTCAAGATCGCTCCATGCATGCGTTTTTCCTTTTGCATGCGACCCAAAAAGAATCACCTGTGAAAACGGAATGCGTGAAGCACGCAAATTGAATACAAATTGCTGAATATAATCAGAGACTGCTGAAGTCATAATTCTTTCTCAATAAGCAAAATCATCGCTTCTATTTTCTCCATAAAAGATTTCGTATACCCTTCCGTGGCCTTCTTGTAAAGCATGTGCTTATGAATATCATATCGCGCCTCAACATTAAACGTCTTGATTTCCACCAAATCCGATTCTTTTTCTTCCGTCATTGGGAGTTGAAGCTTTTTCCAAAGAAATAACACATCATGAATCGGAGGCGGGGCATCATCAAACCGGTGGATATACAACGCCTTTAAATATTTTTCAAGCGTTAAGTGACAGAAAAAAAGCGTATAAGCATACCGTTTGGCCGCATATAAATCACGAGCAACGTGCAGATCTTCTTGTGCGCTCTCTACCCACCGCTGTATCGTTTCCTTTTCTGACATATACGTTTATTCTACAACCTGTTTTACCCTTCCGCAATCCCGTCCATAAATAATTCTTCAAAAAGAGCTCTCTACTGCATTACTGTAATTCAACCCGCCTTGCTCTCCTCGATTCAACTCCGGCCGCGCGTCGCCAACTGCGTGTCGCTAAAGCTTTAGCGGTGGCGCAAGGCTTTGCTGGCGACACGCGAAGCGGGCCGGCGAGGCAGGTAATTCTTGTCGGAAACAATCGAGCGGCCAAGGCGTTTTTCTAACTTCCTTCGTGCAACCCCGGCAATATCCCCACCTTCTTTGGCGTCTCTTTTGAGTTTTGGTATCCCTTGTGAGTTTTCGGCGCGGTGAATTTCTGTTGTCGATCGTTCACCAAGCATGGTGAAAATGAGTTCAAAATCATCCATGTGATCACGAAGGTTTTCTTCTTTTAAACCTTTATGTTTCTTGTGCTGGCCGGGGGTGATTCCAAATGTAGCCTTAGAAATTTCTGCTGTCAAAATTTCATAATCTTTTTGAATCTTTGCTCCTCGCTTGTGCCACTCGTCGGTCAACTCTTCCCGAATCGCAATGCCGCGCATTCTTTTTTCTATCCAATCATCAGGGTAACCCTTAGCTTTATACAGTGCTCTTGTTCGTTTTGTGGCCAGTTCCGGATCTTCTATTTCTTGCACCCTTTCATAACCAACTCTTGCCAACCATCTTTTAAACGGTTCTGCTTTGGGAGAAGGGATTGTTTGAATAATCCGAAATACAGTTTCTGTGTTTGCACAGTCAGTGTCCCGTAATTTTCCGTCAGGAGCTTTTAATTTCAACTGTCCGATTTTTTCGGACACTTCAGAATATCCTTCTTTAACAAGCTTTGTCTTGAGATCATTCCAATATTTCCGCGGTCTGTCTGTTCCAGTCAGTGCTTCAACAACATCAACCACAGAAAACCACCATTCGTTTTTGTGAATAGTTTTTCTTATCTCCTTACCCTTGAAGACTGCAATTTTTGTCGTTTCACCCATTGTCTTATTTGTATCAATTTTGCATGTAAAAAACAACAGAAAGCGACGGCAAAAATTTCTCCAGAGTGATGAAGAATGGTGTGGTATACTTGTCCTCATGGAACGCATTGCCGCTATGTCTGAGAGGGTCATCCGGATCGGGTTTGTCCTCCTTTTCATCCTCGTTCCCCTGATCCTCACACCTTGGAATTATGAATTGTTTGAATACAACAAAATGATGGTGACGTACGGGCTGACTGTTCTTATCGTTGGCGCGTGGATCATCAACATGGTGGCTGCAGGTGAAATCCGGATCAGACGGACCCCCCTGGATATCCCGATTCTTCTTTTTGTCCTGTCGCAATTGATAAGCACGCTCTTTTCCATGGATCCTCATGTCTCATGGTTCGGGTACTATAGCCGGTTTAACGGAGGGATGCTGTCTGTTTTTACGTACGTCGCGTTGTATTATGCGTTTGTGAGTAACTTTTCAATTTTCAATTTTCAATTTTCAATTTTCAATAAATTTTCAAAAAAACTCAATGATCAAATAAAAAACCATGCATCAATCAACTCTCAATCTTCTACTCCTGCCTATCCATCTTCTGTTATCAATCGACTTATACCAACAATCCTCATCACCGGTTTCATCATCTCTCTCTACGGAATTGCCGAGCATTTCGGTATTGATAAACATCTCTGGGTGCAGGATGTAGAGAACCGCGTCTTTTCCACCCTTGGTCAGCCTAATTGGCTGGCAGCATACCTGATCGCGCTTTGCCCGATTGCGTGGGGCTTCGCGCTCTGGAAAATGGAAAATGGAAAATGGAAAATGGAAAAAAATCATTATCAATCGCCCTTCTTCCTTCTTCTGCCACTATCTTCTATTTTCTATTTTCTATTATCCATTATCTTCTTCCTCACCCTCCTCTGGACGAGGTCGCGGTCGGGATTTATGGCTCTTGCTGCAGCTGACGTGGTATTCTGGGGAATTATCTTCCTGAATTTCATAAGGCCTCGCCTTAAACCACTTGCAGATATCAAAGGCGAGGCCTTTAAAAAATTTACCTATCCTTTCCTCTTCATTCACCTTACTTTTCTTCTTATCATCGTCATCAACGGCGTGTACGTCAAACAAATTGACGACTGGATCACTATTAAGGCTTGGCAGCAGCGCATCAGCAACATAACAACCCGCCTTCGCCAAGGCTCCGGCGGGCAGGTGAAACAATTAAACAATGGAACAATGGAACAACCCGCTTCGCCGCGAGGCGAGTCCAACAATGAAGAAAAGAGTGAAGAACAGCAAAATGCCCAGCAACCACAAGATACCAAAGAAAATACCAAATCCAAATCGCCTTTAATCGAATCCGGTGTCACTGACTCAGGAGACATCAGAAAATATGTCTGGCAGGGAGCAATCAACGCGTGGATTTCCTCTCCCAAAACATTCCTCATCGGTACCGGTACGGAGACATACGCATTTGCGTTTTACCAATACAAACCCATCGGACACAACCTGACATCCGAATGGGACTTCCTGTACAACAAAGCGCACAATGAATACCTGAATTTTTTGGCAACAACGGGAGTGTTTGGATTAGGGACATATTTACTATTGATAGGAAGTTTTATATATTGGTTTATTAAATCACAAATAACAAATCACAATTTTCAAAGAAATTACAAATATCAAACAATAAACATAAAACCTTTTCCCGACGAAGTCGGGATTATTGAAAATTTAAAATTTAAAATTGAAAATTTGCACATTGGATTATTCTCCGGCTGGCTTTCGGTCCTCATCACTAATTTCTTCGGTTTTTCCGTTGTCATCACACAAATCTTCTTCTATCTTTTCCCTGCAATGATATTTGCCGTATCATCCGAAAAACCAACATATCTTTATTTCTCTCTATCACACATCCAAGCTCAAACAAAAAAGAGAGTGATATGGATAACGACGGTACTTTCCATTCTTCTTGTTTGCGTATTTTTTGTCATGTGGCTGGCCGACAAGCACTTTGCCCGCGGATATAACCTCTCGCGTGCCGGCTACCTGCCGCAGGCGTATCAGGCACTCTCATCTGCCATCAGCTTGAACCCGACGGAGCCTTTGTACCATGATGAGCAAGGAAATGTCCTCTCCACACTGGCTCTTTCTGCATGGAAAGAAAATCAGGCAACCATGTCCCAGGAACTGGCAACGTTAAGCATCAGGGAAAACAACACAGCGCTTGCCATCTCTCCAAAAAACGTGAATTTCTGGAAATCCAGAACGAAAATATATTACGCGCTTTCCTCAATCGACCCGTTGTTTTTCAAAGAAGCAATCACCGCTCTTGAGAAAGGGCTTACCCTCTCCCCCCTGGATCCGAAAATGTACTATAATCTCGCCATCCTCTATGGGACTGCCGGTTTCCCGGACAGAGCATTGGAACTCATGAAAAAATCCGTAGAGCTTAAACCGAATTACCGTGAAGGATACTTTGGGGTATACCTGCTGTATAAAGAAGGCGGCATGACGTATGAGGCCTATCAAATCATTCAAGAGTATCTGACTAAAGTAGATCCGACGGATAAGGAGTTTTTGGAACTAATACAATGAATTTTCAAATCACAAATCCCAATTTTCAAAGAAGTTACAAATTACAAATCTCAAACTTATTCCCTGCAACGCAGGGACTATTGAAAATTGAAAATTGAAAATTATTATGCATACTCTCGTCCAGATCCCCGACCCCATTCTCACGACTCCAACTAAGAGCGTCACATCGTTTGATAAAAAATTACAGACGATGATAGCGGATATGAAAAAAGTGCTTGTATCCGCAAAAAATCCAAAAGGCGTTGGGCTGGCAGGTCCGCAAGCAGGATTTCCCTACCGTATCTTTCTTACCAGGCCGACCCAAAAAGATGACATCCGGGTATTTATCAACCCTTCCATCCTCACCCTCTCCAAAGAAACAACGGACGGCGTGCCGGAACGGGAAAACAAACTGGAAGGCTGTCTCTCCATCCCGAAAATCTGGGGGGAAGTGAAAAGGCACCAAAGCCTTACCCTACGGTATCAGGATGAAACCGGAAAAACATGTGAGGAGCAATTCTCGGGATTTTTAGCAACTATCATCCAACACGAAACGGATCATGTCAACGGCATCCTCTTTACTGCTCGGGTGGTTGAGCAAAAGGGGAAATTCTATCAAACGGTAAAAGACGAGAACGGGAAGGAAGTACTGGAAGAGATTGTATTAAAATAATTTTTAATTTGAAATTCGAAATTTGAAATAAATTTGAAGTATTTCAAATTTAAATTTCAAAATTGTTTTTGTTTGATTTCAAATTATAAATTTCAAATTTCAAATTGTCGACATGACCATCATCTTTTTCGGCTCAACCTCAGATTCTGTTATTGTTTTAAGCAAGCTTTTCGCGTCTCACATACCGATTTCTGCAGTCGTCACCAAAACCCCCGCACCGGTCGGAAGAAAACAGATCATCACCCCGACTCCTGTTGAAGTTTGGGCAAGGGATCACAACATCCCGGTTCTTTCATTCCCAAACGACAAAAACAAACCCTGGCTGTACACTCATGAAGAAGATGTGGTAAACGCTCTTTCGACGTTCAAACCTGATCTATTGATAAGCGCCTGTTATGGACAAAAAATTCCCGATTCCACCATCACAAATGCAAAATATGGCGGAGTTAATATCCATCCGTCTCTCCTTCCTAGGTGGCGCGGAGCTGATCCGGTGCCGTGGGCAATTCTATCCGGCGATCATCAAACCGGTGTTACCATCGTCCGGTTATCCGCAAAATTCGACCAAGGTATGATACTCGCCCAGGAAAAAATCCCGATGACAGCCAAAGACGTTACCGATCCTCTCCGTACCAAACTTTTCACTATGGGCGCAGATCTTCTTATCAAAACACTTTCCGATATTCTTTCCGGAAAGATCAAAGGAACACTACGGCAATCCCAGGGTATTCCGTATGCCGGACGACTCACGCGCGATGACGGATTTGAACCGTGGGAAAAAATACAGAATGCGTTTACGGATGCTGATGAAGCTGCACGAATAGACCGAAAATTCCGCGCGTTTACTCCCTGGCCGGGAGTGTGGACTCTCATCAATCCGACAAATCCGACAAATCTACAAATCCGACAAATAAAAAAGCGAATGAAAATTTTAGAAATGCATGTAGAAAACGGAAAACTCATCCTCGATCTAGTGCAGCTGGAAGGAAAAAAACCGGTGAGTTGGGAACAATTCCAAAAAACCTACCTATAGATTCTTTATCTCTCTGTCTCTTTATCTCTTTCTATTGCTTCGGTTCGCAGAAGAACGCAAGGCACCCGTTTGTGTCACGTTTAAACGTCCATCCGCCCGGACAGTCTTCAGCCCTAGGCGCGGTAAGTTGAGGACACGCCAGTCCTGCTTTGGAACGCAGGTCAAAACTGGTCCGGTTCATTTGGGTCAAAACAACAACAAGAAGAATAAATGCCAGTGTTAAAAAAATGATAAAATTCCATGCAGAAAATTCCGCAACGGATTTTCTGGTATACAAATTTTTCCTTACTGCTAATTTTCTTCTGGGGCGCGATCTGGCGGGCATAAAATAACTCCTTACCAATAAGCGTACCCGTGAGTCTGCAAACTGTCAAGAGGGAAAAGGTTATTTCGTCTGTGTAAACTATTTCTCAATTTATAATGAGCAACAGTAACATTTTCTATTATTCGATACAATTTCATTCAACTCCTCGAAAATTCAGCGTATGCATGTATTTCGAGGAAAATACAAAAAAACGTTGCCATGATGGTCAAAAATACAATCTCACGAAGTAGTTATCGAACCCTTTACAGCTTTTTTTGCGTCAAACCGGACCCGTTTTATGCATTTCGTACACGCTCTCACCCGGGTCATGACACCGTTTATGGGAATGGTCGCATAGTGGAGATTCGGAGCATAATTCCGCAATGTTTTTTGGGCTTTCTTTTTCCATTGACCGCCGGCCACACCTGCGTGGTGGGTGTGCTGTCTCCCTGCATGAGTTTTTTTATCGCAAAGATCGCATCGATAGGCCATAATAACAATTTTCAAATCACAAATCCCAATTTTCAAGAAACAATAATTAAAAAATATTGTGCGCCCTAAGGCGCATTATTGAAAATTTAAAATTGAAAATTGAAAATTTCTGTTATACTATACCATACCATGCTTCGGTACTTCAATAATCCGCTTGAATTTATTGGTATTTTTGTGGCTTTTCTTATCGCCATTACGGTTCACGAAGTAAGTCATGGGATTGTAGCAGACCGGTTAGGCGACCCGACTGCCCGGGTCATGGGAAGACTCACCTTCAATCCCCTGGCGCATCTGGATCTGGTGGGGACTCTCATGATTCTCTTTGCGCCGTTTGGGTGGGCTAAACCGGTTCCCTTTGATCCGTTCAACCTCAAAAATCCGAAGCGTGATGCAGCGCTCATTTCCATTGCCGGTCCGGCAGCCAATCTGGTTACTGCAGGTATTGCAGCTCTTGTTATCCGCCTCATCCCGTCTATAGGTATCCTATCGTTACTCACATTTCTCTTATCATATATAATAGTCTTGAACGTCAATCTGTCTATTTTTAACCTCATTCCTATTTTTCCTCTGGACGGATTTCATATCGTCGAAGGACTGTTGCCGGAAGATGCGGCACGGCAGTGGCACCAGCTCCAATCCCTGGGATTTATCATGATATTTGTGCTTGTCTTTCCCCTCTTTGGCTCTTCCCCGGTGCTATCACTGATTCAACCGATGATAAATCTAATCCTTAATCTCCTTCTCCCCCACACTCTTATTATTTAATCAAAAAGTGATATTATATTTCTTCTCCTTTGGTCCCTTGCTCTGTAGAAAAAATGCGGAAATGTCTTGCTTGGGGATACTGTTTTTTTCGTTTCTCTATTGCTTTTAATAATTTCTCTTCCATTTCCTCGGTTGTTACACTAGGAAAACCACCGCAATTATCTCCGTGTGCAGCCCATCCCATCAAGCGTGCACCTCCGTGTCCGTAAGCATAATCAGCAGTTTTTGCTGTTTCAATACCCGGCGTACCCCCTGCTGCTGCTTCAATCCAATACTCTTCCGGTTCTAGACCTGTTAATTCCTGGAATTTTTCTTCCGCTTTTTTATGAAATCTGCGGTCAGCACACAGTGTTAAAAATCCTAATCTTTTTCCTTGTTCCATAAATAATCTCTCCTTTCTATAAGACTCAAAATATACGGAAGAATGATCTGTATGTCAATAGACGAATGGCATCTCCGTCACCTCGGACCATATCATCAACACGGACGAATCGACTGTCCATTTTGAAACACGGAATGAATGTCTGACATTCCACNNATAACAATTTATCCTATTCTGACGCCCCAAATCTCTATCTTGACAACTCCCCTCCGGGTGTTCTATGCTTAAAACGGCTTGTGTGGGAGGTGTGAAGAATATTTTCCTCCACAGAATTCTCATCACATGAGGTATTTCCCACCATATTTGGCGGGAGAAACAGGACAACAGTGTCGCGTTGCCTGAGGGTACATGACCAGTCCAACCAATTTTTTTGAAATTGGGGAAAATACTTTAACCTTACACACAGCCGGTATTATTCTACTTTCACTTTCCTCTTTCAGCTAATTCCCGTCTTATTGTTGTTCATTAGTACCATTGCTATAATTACAGCTATAGAAGTTACGTAGCAAGACAAGTAAGTCCGGCAAATCTGGCAAGTCCTGAAAAACCCAAACAAGAGGAGCAAGGAAGGTAATTACATACTAAATTACTAAATAACCGGAGTTGCTAATAAACGAATCACGCCCTTCTAGCTCAACGGTAGAGCGACGGTTTTGTCCCAGCACTTTCTTACCAAATTTGGTAAAATTTGGATTAGAAGTGCGGGGTCCCGTATTTTCAAGCCGACTTAGCTCAGCGGAAGAGCAACTGTTTTGTAAACAGTAGGTCGTCGGTCCGAATCCGACAGTCGGCTCAATTTACGCGTCGGCTGAAAATACTGGGATAAACCGCTGATTAGAGTTCGACTCTCTGGAAGGGCTCAAGTATACGAAGGCGGGTAAACACAGTAAGCTTAATCCTAACTCTTGCCCATATTAACAGACTATGTCTCATACCAAAGAATTTGATGAGTTTATTGAAAAAAAAGCTCAGGCAAATATTCAAGATCTAATAGCACAAGGTTACCTAAAAGATACACCGGAAGCAATAGCACAAGCGCTTCGTTATGCCCTTCCAATACAGGAGGCTAACGAACTACGTAAGCAATCAAGAAACCTAAGACCGCCACATGAAGATTTTCCTTTTGCAGATTGTGATGTTGTGTGTGACACCCCCGAAATACCAGGAGGTGAAATAAAAGGACCTCATGACCATTGTTTAGTCATAGATGATGACTCTGGAACACTCTATTTCTGTGAAGCGCCCGAAGCTCGACTTCCTGATGGCTCACTTCCGTTATGTCTCAATTGTCACACAAGTCATAAAAATAAAAAGGGAATTCAAAAGGTAAGAGACGGATTACTCAGAATTAAACCGGGTGCTTAAAAATATGAAAANNATGGATCTGTAGTCCCCAATTTTATTTGTGACCATCAAATCCCAGTTGACATAAGAGGAGCTCAAGGACAATCTGTTGCATGTGTTGGAAACGAAAACACTCTCTGTCCTGACCAAGAAGATAAACTCTAAATAATTTTTATTTTTTAGCTTCACAATCCGTCAGCCGACGGACTGGCCTTTTGAAGCTAGTTTTTTGCTGATGACCTCTTTCTCCAAAGGCGTGCCGGCAAATAGCCGGTACCAGTCAAACAGCATCCGGGTTTTCAGGTGATAATACATATACCGTCTCCACTTTTTCTTCTCTACCCAGCCGGATGACAGAAGTGTAGAGATATGGTGGCTGACGAGGTTTTGCGGATAATCGAGGTTTTCTGCAATTTCATGCAGAGGAAAGTCCTTAAAGGCCAAAAGGTAGAGAATTGACAACCGGATGGGATGCGCAATTCCCTCGATCCGTTTTGCATACGGTTTTGTTTTTTCTTTCAATCGAATGCCGGTAAGCATACCAGGTAGTAGAGTTTCGACCTTTGCCTTAACGCTGTCGAGACCTCAATATTCTTCCTTATAAAGGAATACATTCTTTTCTATAACCAGATAGCATCTATTTTCAGCAAAGATAAAAGCGTGTCGAAACTTCACTACCTGGCATAATTTAGGTACACCCGCCTTCGCTAAAGCTTCGGTGGGCAGGTCGTTACGTCGATTTACAAATCCATTATACCATTGTTACACCAATTCAATTCCGATATAATTAAGAAGGCTTACTCTTGCTGGGATGGCGGAGTGGACAATCGCAACAGTCTGTAAAACTGTCGCCTTAACGGCTACCCAGGTTCGAATCCTGGTCCCAGCACAACAAATATATTTTTCAAATTTTCCCTCTTGATATTTTTCTTTTGACTTCTTATAGTTATCTTTATATGGAAAACAAAGAAGATGTTTCTCAAACCCAGGAAGAAGGTTCTATCGTCTATGTCGTCGGTGCTATTATCGTCGTTGCGGTCATTGTTGCAGCCGTCCTTATGTGGCCAAAAAACAAACCGAAGGAAACTGCGTCCCCGACTCCGGAAAATAAAGTGGTTACCAAACCGACGCTCACAAAACTGGTCTGCGAAAGCGAATGGTTTAATCCGGTCGTCGGTATGCCGAAATATTACCTGTCAGCTGAAGGCGGTGATGTATCCGCAGGAACTCAAATTGAATGTGAATTTACCCTCCTAAAAGACAAAGAGGCAATTATTCGTGAAACGAAAGTCGTACCGGTCGTACAATCTCCGGAACGCGGCGGGACGACATTTAAATGTACGACAAAAGCAGTTGAAAACATTCCTCAGAATACAGCCCTTACATTCGTAACGACGGTCAAAAATGAGGAAGGGACAACGGCAAGCTGCAGCGGAGCAGTCACGTTCCGCTAACGGGTATTCGATCGGAAAAATTCCACATCGCGGGAAACCACGGTATTCCAGCCGACCGTCAGGTTGTGGTCAGACCCCGGGTATGTATAATATCGAATTGTCTTTCCCCTGCTCTGCATGTCTTTCACAAAATCACTACTCCACCTGAGAGGCACTGCTTCATCATCTGTTCCCTGATGGAAAAGTATCGATGCTTTGATTCGGTCAAGATAATTTGAAAACGCGAACTGGTCCGTATCGTAGTCTTTTTCAAATGTTGCCAGTTCGCGCCTAAGCCCTTTCCCATAATCCTCAAATTCATCGGTATAGTAAAGAATCGAGTAGGGAAATTTTTTCGTGACGGGAGCCCACAGGGATGCCGGGTACGCAGTTCCTTTCTCTCCCAGTATCGTCAAAACCGTCAATGCAATCTGTCCTCCGTTGCTGTGACCCCAAAGAAATACGTGAGACGGGTCAACGAATGAAATCGTCGGGATGGAAGCAAGAAGGGTAAGGGCAGTCGTGTATGTTTCAAAACGGTCCTCAAACACATTTGTTGAGCCCGCGTCGGATCCTCCATACCCCAAAAAATCAGGAGCCAAGGATACAAATCCATTTGCAGCAAAAACTTCCGCGCTGTGTTTGGTCCCCAGTCCGGGGGTGTAGGCTTCCCGATCTGCAAATCCGCGAAACTGAATAATAACGGGAAGTTTTTCCGCCAGCGGTACATTGGGCACGTGTGCCAATCCTGTTACTCTTTTTCCGCCTGCCCCGCGAATCCCGAGCGAAGTCGAGGGAGAAGTGGGGTCACTCATAAAATAAAACGGCAGGACAGTAAAGGAAGACGTCGTCGCAATCGGTTCTTCAAATACAATCGGGCTTGGAGTAAAGGTACGCTTGGCAAGATTCTCTATCGTATACTTTTCAAGAGTCTTTTCTTTTAAAGGAAGATTGGAAAGAGGCGTCAGGGTGAGCGGCGTTGTCCGTTCGCTTATCACCCACCCCGTAATACCAATAAAAAGAAGAATAATAACCGCTATACCCACCCATACCCACATCCGGGAGGATTTCATACCAATAAGTCTACCACATTATATTGAACCGCAATGCACCCAAGACAACCAAAGGAAAAAGTTAGCCTCATAAACCTGCCTGACGGCAGTCAAGGACATGTTTTTTGAAACGAATATTAAGCTTGATTTGACAAGTCAAATTCCATCCTGTAGTATATTGCGGTATATGGGAAAAAAATTGGAAGCTGTCCGAAGTGAATTAGCTGCAGCCGGAGATCAATTAAACTGGTGGGGATGGGCAATTGCTTCAATCCCAGGACTTATAAAAGATGAGTTGGAAAACGAGCTTTTCCTTGCCAGAACTCGTTTAGAAGACCTAGCAAAAGGACGAAAACCGGGACCCTTGACAACAGATACATTCATGGCAGGCACAGGTTCTGATAAGTCAGAAAGTTAGAACACAACCCCTCTCTTCATTCCTTATCAAGGTATCAATCCGAAGTAATTATGAGAGAATTCCCAATTCCTTCCCAACTTTGGCAAAGGCGGCAAGGCTATAATCGAGGTCTTTTTTTAAGCGAGCTTCGAAAGGCCTCCCCTTTTGAAGCTATTATCAGTTATATGAACTGTATCATTCACAAAAATGCAATTATTTTTGGTACAATGCATACTATTGAAAGCAAGAAGAGCAAGACCAGCAAGACCGGCGACTCGAGTTTCATTCCTGAATTGCCTGAGTTGCTACTCTTGCTATAAAACGAAACACGCCTGGGTAGTTTAATGGTAAAACGGCTCCATGGTCCCAGAAGTATGCTGTCAAATTGTTTACAATTTGGCTTGCAACTTCGGGATCCCGTAGTTCTAGGCCGCGCGTATTATGCCGAGGTGGCTCAGTGGTAGAGCGAGTTCTTGGTAAGAACTAGGTCATGGGTTCAATTCCCATCCTCGGCTCATAAACGCACGGCAAGATACTACTTAGGATAAGGAGTTGACTGGGAGTTCGATTCTCCCCCCAGGCTCCATTAGAATCTCTTGACGATACGAAGTGAGTCTTAAAGATTCTTATGTCCGACTAAATCCGCTCTTCGAGCCGTGTACGAATAGTACTGAAAAGGCGAGAAGTAAGAATAGGAGGAAAAATAGATTTTTAGCTTCGTAAGTTGAGCGAAGCCGGATACAGGGTGGTATCCGGCGAAGCGAAATCCCGCGTACTCGCGGGAGCCATACAATTGTGAAGCCAAATTTCTCCCTGAAATGAATTCGTTGTTGACAATGCTTCTGAAATGCTTTTATCTTTAATGTGATGCATAATTCACCAAATAAAAATGAAGATAATTTTTACGGGCAGGAACTCATCCTCAATCTGTATGATTGCGACCTTACCATCATTTCTTCAGAGAAGGAAATAAAACGGTTTGTCATCCAGCTATGCGACGATGTCATCCACATGAAGCGGTATGGAGAACCGCTCATCCCCCATTTCGGGCATGAAAACCCCATCACATCAGGATATTCATTGGTTCAACTTATCGAAACCAGTTCCGTTACTGCCCATTTTTCCGAATACAAGAAAAGTGTATACATCAATATTTTCTCCTGCGCGTGGTTTGATCCGGAAAAAACCGCGAAATTCTGCAAGGATTTTTTCAAAGCAGGCCATGTGACATCCCGTTTTATGAAAAGACCGTAAAAAATTTTCTCCCTTTCCTTTCCCCGCATCTGTCTTTATGATAAATATATGCATGCATTTTTGTCCTTGTTTATCGGAATAGCATTTGCTGCAGAAACCATTCTTTCTCCAGTCCCCGAGGATGTGCTTTCCTCCTTTGGATCCATTATGATATCAACGACCACTGAAGCGTTCCCCGACGTTTCCTTCGGCGATATTATGATCACCCCGACGCCAACCGTAACACCCACCCCCTCACTAACTCCCACTCCTTCTCCCATACCGACCCGGACCGCGCGCAAGCAAAGTTTTACCATCGCCCTTCTTGGCGACAGTATGGTGGACACGCTGGGAAGTGATCTCGGAATCCTCAAACAAATGCTTTCCAAAACATATCCGAGTGTTGGTTTTACCATGAAAAATTATGGTGTGGGAGCCACCAATATTGATTTCGGCATCGAGCGCATCACCAACGGGTACACATATTTGGGAAACCCGATGCCAGCACTTGTATCCCAAAACCCGGATGTCGTCGTCATAGAGTCTTTTGGTTACAACCCGTTTTCATTTGATGAAGGCGCTATGGACAAACATTGGCTTGCCCTTGGGAAAGCAGTGAGTACGTTACGAAATGCTCTGCCTAACGTGAGAATCGTCATAGGGGCAACGATTGCACCGAATGCATCCGTCTTTGGCGACGGAGCGTCTGGTTTGTCTTTTGACCCAATTGCCAAATCCCAAAAAGTGACGGTTATCAAAAAATATCTGGAAAACGCAGTCAACTTTGCCAAAAGCCAAGGGCTTCCGCTTGCTGATGCCTACCACCCCTCGCTTGACGGTTCGGGAAACGGAAAGATAGCCTACATCAATCCCGGCGACCATATCCACTATTCTGATGCCGGGCGCAATTTTTTCAGCCAGAAAATCGCAGGAGCGATTATCAATAATAAACTTCTGGAGTAATCAACCTCTAGTCAAACTCCACGGTATTGGGTATAATAAACGCTAAGCAAAGCAAGAATAGCAAAGCTAGCAGGTCCGGCAACTCGAGTATAATTCTTGAATTACCCGAGTTGCTAAGTAACCCGAGCTGCTCATCTTGCTAATAATGTATGGCCAAAAAAGACCAACGATTATTATTAGGAATGGTGTGTATGGTGTGTAAATCCACCAATTACGTCACCAAACGGAATAAAATCAACACGCCGGAAAAACTGCATCTCTCCAAATACTGCAGACGGTGCAAAAAACACACCGAGCATAAGGAAACAAGTAAACTTGATTAGCGGGTCCAGCAGGTCCGGTTACTTGGCAAAACCATGGAATTCAGATTTGAAAGTCTTCGTGTATATCAAGAGGCACTTGAATTTGCACATACCGTATATTCAATAACGAAAAAATGGCCATCTTCGTATCGATTCTCTCTAACTAATCAATTTCAACGAGCTGCTCTTTCAATCTCTCTTAATATCGCCGAAGGATCCGGAAAAACAAAAAAGGATTTTCAGCATTTTTTATCTATTGCTCGGGGTTCATGCTATGAATGTATCCCGATAATTCAACTAGCTTATAAAGAAAACCTTCTTACTCATCAGGAGTATGATGCTCTTCGCGAAACAATTGTGAGTATAGCGAAAATGCTTACTGCTCTACGAGCAAAAATATAATATAATTTTTACTAAGTAACCCGAGTTGCTCGAGTTGCTACTCTTGCCTATACTATGCGGCTAAAAAATACCTACTATTTGATACTCGTTCTCTCGATTCTGGCTGCACTCATCCTCGGACTCAATATAGGGAAAAGAATGCAGCAAACCAAAAGCAATCCGGATCAAACACAAAATACAATACAGGAAGAATCTCCAACTTCCGCACCCATCACACTGGATACAACCAATAGTACTTCATCACTATCCGGAATAAATAACGCAGGTTCCGAGTCAGGATTCCTGAAAAACGCCGCTCCGTCAGGAGGTACTGCAAAAGGAACTCTCTATACAAGCAAATCGTGCGGTGTTTCATTTTCCTATCCGGATACAGTAATGGTGGAAGAATCAACAACAGATGCAAAGGGTGCAGTATTTACAAACAAATCAAACCCGACAGATATGGTTGTGCTCACCTGCCAAAAAGATATTCCTAAGCCTCCGTTACCATCTCAAAATATTGAAGACCGGCTCATCGGAACTACACCTGCAAAGCTATACCACGACACGTCACAGAAAGACGGAACGCGGGTTGATGCACTTCTTTTCACGCACCCGAAAACGAAACTGGATGTCTTTATCGGCGGATACGGAACAACGTTTAATACGCTTATCCAATCTTTAAAAATCCTTTAAATATAGCTCTTATATTTTCTTTCTCTGATAAAGATAATCCTCAAGAAGTGAAACTCTGAGCGGTCCTGTGTGGTGAAGTTTATAACTTTGACCTTGCACTAATGCGTCTTCTTCGGAATTCGAATGTAATACTGCCTGAGACCAAACTGATTCTGGAATTTCTTCTGACTTCCATTGAGACAACTGATCTACCGGAACAAAGAGAAGTGAAGATCCCTGCCGCCAAGATGGTTTATTTTCCCAAGCATTTATTACATCTTGCTCTGTCATGACATCGGACATATCTGCTATATGAATAGTACACACATATGCTGACCTGGTTTCTACAGCTACTCCGTGTAACCGAATTTTCGTTTCAGGAATATCAAGACCAAATTCCTTCTTAAATCCTGCTATGACCGCATCAACCGGACGAGCGTGATGATCAGGATGCTGTTGGTGTTCACACGTAGGAGTAAGTTTACCGGCGGCAAAACCATGACGTGCGCTTACTGCCATCAGAGTAAGCATTAATTCTCCTGTCTTACTGTTTCTGACAAGGAGCATATTGTGTGTTGAATTACCAAACGTAACATCTGTCTCCAGTAATTCTTTTAACTCCCGGATACCTCTTTTCCATACGTCTTCAGCTGCAACGGGGAGACCCCACAAGACGAAGTAACGACTTAATCTTCCATGAAGAGCAAGACCCCCGTCTCCTTCCGGTTGAATCCTATGAATTGTCACTTTTGGATCGTTGGTATCTCCGAATGGACTTCGCTTTTCGCGCGTTAAAGAAGCAGCTTTAGCATAAGCAGATCGAAGAGCTTCATCCTCTATCCAACCGTCTTTTTCCGGATCTCCCGTTATGGTAGGATAATTTTTATCGAGGGTAACATGAACATCAGATGAAAGCAATCCCTCCGGACTACTCCAAAGCTCAATTGCACCGCCGATTTCTCCATTTCTGATACCCTGATCAGGATGTGAGCGGAGACTTAAATCGTTCTGCTCATTCTCATGTTCCTTAGGATGTGCAGTCATTATAATAACTGATTGTATCAATCTAATTGAATAAATTCAACGTCACGTCACGCCATCGCACTCGTACTTACACTCATATTTACTATTTAACTGTTACGTCATTCTTTCTAACGCAATCATCCAATCCCTGAAAATCCTCTAACGCTTTTTTCTATTACTTTTCGAACTCCTCGAAAATCCAGCATATGCGGCTTTTTAGAGGAGTGAAGAATTAAAGATTGAATTGACGCTTCAGAAGCGTATCGTCTTCTAATTTCTCAACCAAAAGATATTGAACGGTTACTGGTATTCCGTACAGTTCCCGCAGGAATTCAACTTCCTTAAAACACGGATATGGAGAGATAAAGACGCTTTTTTGCAGCATCCGAAGTCCGAGTTGTTTCAGGCGCGTCCGGAATACATCACGCGTCTGACCGTATCGGTTCGGGACATCAAACATGACAATGCGCCATTTCGTATCCCATTTTT
>DPYI01000047.1 GCA_003545435.1 Patescibacteria group bacterium
TGTTTATAAAAATCCTTATCTTCAATGGCAATGGTTGCTTTTTTTACCGAATCCGGAATTTCCGAAAGCGGGACCAGGGTCCTGTTCTGATCAGTAAAGATGTCAAACAGCAGTTTATTATTCCTATCATAAATTTTTGTCGTTGCGGATACTTCCCTGAAGTTTAGTTTTTTGGGATTCGGGAGATCTTTAAGGATAAAAAAATAAAAAGAAAAAACAAGAGAGATTGGGATAAGCCAAAAACCATAGGCTAATTTTTTCCGGTGGATCTGAAACCACGTTATTTTTGTTGGTTGAACACAATGAGATGCGACCGATTTTACTTCTCCTGATAGGGTATTTTTTTGTTTTTGGAGGGATTGATGTAATCTCATGTGACAACCATTATATAGTAGAAATACCCAACAGTGTAGTATACTTAAATCGATGCCCGAAGAAACATTTACTCCTCTTTCCGATACCCAAACACCGCCGACATACCGCTTTTTTAACGGAAAAGAGTGGGTCGTCTCAAAAAGCGGAAAAACGACAGAATTAAAATCACCGATCGATGGAGAGATTGTCGGGAAACTTCAACTGGTTACTCATGATGAAATCGATGCAGTGTTGGAAAAAGCAAAACAGGTTCAGCCGTTGTGGGAAGCAACCCCCCTGCATCAACGCGTCAAAGTGATGCATCTGACGGCAGACTGGATCAGGCACATGGAAGACTATTGTACCAGTCTTCTTATGCGGGAAATCGGGAAGACAACCGGAGATGCAAAAAGCGAAATCGTACGGACCGCTGACCTTATTGATTACATCGCTGATGAGGTGATCTCACTTCGGGGTGAGACTTTAGATAGTGATAATTTTCCCGGATTTGAAAAAGGAAGGACCGCTATTGTCGAATGGGTTGCCCATGGTGTGGTTGTCTGTATCGCACCATTTAATTATCCGGTGAACTTATCAGCCAGTAAAATAGTACCGGCACTCCTCATGGGAAACACTGTTGTTTTTAAACCGCCGACCCAAGGCGGAATAAGCGCACTCCATCTAGCACAGTTGTTCATCAAAGCTGGATTGCCGGAAGGAGTTCTGTCGGTGGTTACCGGTTCCGGAGAAGAGATCGGAGACTACCTCGTTACTCACAAACATGTGAACATGGTTGCGTTTACCGGCTCAAGCGATGTGGGAGTGCATATTGCCACAAAAACCGGAATGATCCCCTTGCTTTTTGAATGCGGAGGTAATAACCCAACGCTCGTGTTGCCGGATGCGGATATGGAGCCGACTGCCCGGGAAATCATTAAAGGAGGATTTTCCTACTCAGGCCAGCGGTGTACGGCGATTAAGTATGTTCTCGGGACTCAAAGCACGTTGGATACTCTTCTTCCTATTATACTAGCCAACATGAAGGATACGGTGGTAATGGGGGATCCCCGGAGTCCTGAAACGAAACTCGTCGGGCCGGTCATATCCGAAGCTGCAGCAGCAAAAGTTCAGGCTGCAGTTGACGAGGCGGTTAAAGGTGGCGCAGAAGCAGTTGCGGGAGGCCATACAAAAGGAAACTACGTCGAGCCGACGCTTCTTAAAAATGTGAAACCCCAGATGAATGTTGTTGCTACGGAAGTGTTCGGACCGGTTATATCTTTTATCCCGGTTGCCTCAATTGATGAAGCGATTTCTATTATCAATACATCCACCTATGGCCTTCAGGCATCTGTTTTTACCAAAGACGAGGGAACGGGATTGGTTATTGCCAAAAAAATCAACGTCGGTACGGTTCAGATTAACGGCTCTCCCCAGCGGGGCCCGGACCATTTCCCGTTCATGGGCGTCAAGCACTCCGGCCTCGGCGTTCAGGGCGTGCGGTATTCTCTTGAGGCCATGTCGCGCCTCAAATCCACAGTGATTAATAAACCAAGTTGAAATAAAATGTACAGTATTTTGTACGGAATACTTGACAAAATATTACTAAACATGTATACTCTTTCGTATATGAACCCTCAACCCATCACTATTATTCCAATTACTGAAGCCCGGAGTATGATTGGGGAATTGACAAAACAGGTGTCCGGGAACAAGTATGTGATCCTCACAAAAGGCGGAAAACCAAAAGCCGCTCTTGTGGATGTGTTATATTTCCAAAAGCTTCAGAATGACCTTGCGAAACTCTATCAAAAAACGTATATAGATCCGACTCTTCTTCCATATACACGGGAATTTTCCGATGAAGAAATCAAGGAATGGGAAAAAGAAGATCAGTTATAATGTATGAAGCGGGTATTTGTGGATTCCAGTGTGCTTTTTAGCGCTGCAAACTCTCCTTCCGGCGGATCATCGAAACTATTTACTATTGACACAATTCACCTCGTTTCTTCCAGACTCGTTCTAACGGAAGTTGAATGGAACGTCAGAAAAAAACTTCACGGTTATCATTTTGACAGATTTTTATTTCTTATTTCATTAATGGATATTATTACCAGTAAACCATCCGATAAACTTATTCAAAAAGCACGGGATGTCATTGCCCAAAAAGATGCAGTTATCCTTGCAGAAGCAAAACAGGCAAACACAGATTTTCTCGTAACGCTTGACCGGAAACACTTTTTGCAGGAGGCTGCAATGAAGTTTTTGTATCCAAAGAAGATTGTAACGCCCAAAATGCTGATTGAGAGAGTGTCCCGCCTCAAATCCACNNTGGATGATTGGACCAGTCGGATATGACATCTATGTGTATATAGATGCATATCCAAAAGAAGACGACGGTTGTTATATTAACACATATAAAAAAGCTGTTACTGCTGACGCGGCTATCATATCACTGCTACTTAATTCCAAATATCACATACGATTACTTGCAGACGGTTTGGGCCATGATGCAGATGCAAATCTTGTACGTTTAAAAATAAACTCCGAAAAAAGGCAACTTACTGAGATTAATCCAAAAAATCCCGATAGTTCTTTTGGTTTTGTTATATCAACAAAAAACGGGAGCCGTACATGGATTTCCAACATCAGATTTCCGAAAGCCCATGATTTGAATACACTAATTGCTACATTAATTACTAAGGAAAAACCAGATGTGCTCTATCTTGATTGCTGGAAATCCGATTTATACGGGTATAAATTTCTCCAAAATCTCGACAATCTTCATGCTCAACTCTATTACGTAAACATCGGCGACAGCAATGATTTTTCCATTCCGACTATGTCAATCCTGAATAATCTCGATAAGGTGGTGTTGCAGATTTCCGTAAAAGACAGTCGATCATTGAAAACTACATTTCAATCTCTAAAACTGAAGGAAAACCAGTATATACTATTCACTCGAGGAGGAGATAGTTTGATCACCTATGCAGGCAACACAATAAAGGAGTTTCCCGTACGTTCTCTTACCGGAATAGATTCTACCGGAGCTGGAGCAATATTTACTTCATCAGTACTTAACTTTTTAGCAAAGGATATGTACCATTGGCCTGACCTGATAGATTCTGCAGTGATGGATGCAATCTCTCATACATATAATCGGCTACAACAACATTCCAGAGAATACTATTTATAGCGGAATTTTATGAGTACTCCTTCATGAATGAATAAAAGTCTTTGAAATATTTGATTCCGGCATTTTTAAAAACATCTGCTTGAGTCGTATGGCCGGAAATGGCTACATACTGCATGCCGGATTTAACAGATGATTCATAATCCCGCATATCATCACCGACATATAAAACCTCTTCGGGCTTAATGTGCATTCCTTTTAAGTGATCTAATAATGGATCAAAAACTTTAGGATCCGGTTTATGGACTTTTGTGTCTTCCCCTGATTGAACATAAAAGAATGTATGTACCGGAAAACGGAGTTTTTTCATATCAGACATCATCATAGTGCGGCGGGAACCGCTGAGGATACCTACTTTGTATTTTTTCAGGCACCGATCTACGGTTTCCAGAGCTCCGGGATAGGCTTTATTTGGAAATTGAGGAATCATTTTTTGGTAATTTTTAATAATATTTTCAACAGAATCCGCGTCGCCAAAAAGGGTTTTGATAAATACTTCGTACGGCAACCCGAATGCTTTCCTGATGGTTTCTTCTTTGAGGTCAAAATGGTACTTCGCTTTTGCAAGTTTTATATATGCTTGAATCCTGGAATCTAATGTCTGAACAAGCGTTTCATCGTAATCAAAGATAATTGTTTTTATCATGGCAAATTATTATATCTTTATTTGGGTAATTCGCAAATTTCCCAAATATACCCTTCGATATCCTTTATGCACATCACAGTCCACCCCCACGGCATCACTTTCGGAGGACTTATGATTGTTGCTCCAGATGATTTGAGTTCGTCATATGATTTTTTTACGGATTCAACCTGCACGGTGATGGTAAAAGATTGTTCGTTTATTGCTTTTTTAGAAAAATAGTGAGAATTAAACATTGATGAAGCAGTTTTTTCAGTAACCAAACCGATTGTGGTATTGCCAACTTCAAATTCGGCAAATTCATTCTTGCTGTTTTTTGTTTTAACTTTCAGTTTAAGAATAGTCTTATAATACGTAAATGCACTTTGAAAATCCCGAACAAATAGTCCGATAGCGATAAATTTCGTAAACATACTTACTAAAAAATACACTATCAGGAAGTGTTTATCAAGAATGAAATAAATGTTGGTCTTCAAGAAAAATGTAATTACTCTCCACACACCGGGTGTGTGGGAATTTCATACCAGTGACATGCTGAAATAGGTAGAACACAGTGATATACTACAAATAAGTATGAATCATCCGCCGGTAACCCTCCAGCCGTTTCTTTCCTCCCTCAATGTGGACAGGTTGGATATTGAAAAAGACGATACGTATATAATCCATCAAATCCTCGCATATGGAAGTATAGATGCGCTTATTTGGCTGTTTGCTACATACCCTAAAGATCACATACAACGCGTTTTCTGCGATGCTCCCTACAAGGATTACCGTCCGTCCAGATTCCATTTCGTGATCTCGGTACTTCTTTCACTGGAAGACCGTGATATTGATAAGCGCAACTATGTTAAAAATATACCTCGACATTTTGGATGAAGGCCGGAAAGCGATATTTGAAAAGCTTTCCATATTTTCCCAATACGGCTACCTTGCCGGAGGCACTGCACTGGCTCTTCAGATAGGGCATCGGCAGTCGGTGGATTTTGATGTTTTCACATATAAACCATTTACCAAATCATTGCTATCCCGAATTAAGTCAGAATTACACCCCAAAGAGGTAATTCTCAATCAGCAGGATCAGTATAGTTTCTCCGTAGGGAATGGTATAGAGATGACATTTATATGGTTTGAACAGAAATTGTTAGATTCAGCAATTCCTACTTCATCACTCCCGCTTGCATCTATCCGCGATATTGCGGCCAATAAAGCACACACGGTCGGGAGACGTGCGCTGTGGCGGGATTACGTGGATATTTTTTGGATCCTCAAATACAAGTATCTCACGCTTTCGGATATTATCGATTCTGCGAAGCGCAAATACGGGATAGAATTTGTAGAAACGCAGTTTTTGGAACAATTGGGATATTTTAGCGATGTATCCGTCGTACCGATTCAGTATATAAGAGTTACGCATGAACCCGAAGAAATTAAACATTATCTTCTTTCTCAAGTGCAAACATATATGCAAGCGAAATTTGACAAGGCGTAATCACTTCTGTTTTCTACACACACCAGGTGTGTGTAGTGTGTGTAGATTTACAACCGGTTATGTTGACAATCAATTGCGTATTCATATAGCATGGGGGTAACAAAGGAGGTTTTATCCGCCTTCTCCCTCGATTGAACTCGGGATTCGGCGGACAAGGAAAGCGGAAATTTAACAAACAGCGTGTGGCCCTGACATTATGTTCACTTCGTTCACACCGTCAGGGCGAGCCCCTTTATATNNCGGGGATACGAGGAAAGGGCGGCTTCTCTGTCTACACAACATGAGAACAATCGGACTGTAGGCATTCTCAAATGTCTGCTAGTATCTGCGGGAGCCCTTCGGTAGTACTCTCTACCGTCAACAGGAATCGGATCAACCTTTGGGGTAACTCAAAGACTAAATGGTTCTCTGACAGAGTCCGCTTTCATCTTCATTTATTTATTTTCTATATCATTTTCACTTGTCATTGCGAGCCCCGCTCTGCGGGGCGAAGCAATCTTTATAATAAAGATCGCTTCGTCTCCCGACGTGACGTCGGGATCCTCGCGATGACAGATTACATCGAAGGGATGTTTATGTGTGGCATATTTGGTTATGTTGGGTTTCGAAAAAATGCGCCCTCAATCGTTCTTGTTGGGTTAAAAAAACTTGAATACAGAGGATACGACAGCTGGGGAGTGGCAGCAGTAATTCAGAATTTAGAATTCAGAATTCAGAATAAAAAAGAAAAGCTTATTGCGGTTAAAAAAAGGGTGGGGAAGATTGGGAGTGCGACGGTTGAGGACATGCCGGAAAGTNNGCCGTTGTTCACAACGGAATTTTTGAAAATTACGAGGAGGTTAAAGGTAATCTTCTTAAAAAGGGACACCGGTTCATCTCGGAGACAGATACGGAAGTCATCGCACACTGCATAGAGGAATATCTTAAACAGGGCATATCGTTTACGGAAGCTGTGCGAAGGACGTTTAATGAAATGGAGGGCCTCAATGCCATTATTATCATCAATTCACATGATCAGATGTTGGTTGCGATACGCAATGGTTCTCCTTTGGTTATCGGATTTGGAAAAGGAGAAAATTTTTTAGCAAGCGATGCATCAGCGCTGTTGCCTCATACCAAAACCGTTCACTTTATGGAAGATAACGAAATGGCAGTTGTTGCCAAAGACAGAGTCACTATTTCTCATGTAAAGACAGGAAAACCAATTGGTGTTTCCAAACAACAGCTTATCTGGAAAGCGTCAGAAGCAGAAAAAGGAAGGTATCCGCATTTTATGCTGAAAGAAATTTACGAGCAACCAGATGTGGTAACCGGCATTGCTTCCCGAATCGGTGAAGTTGAACTGTTAGCATCAAAAATCCGTTTGGCACACGGGACGTATTTCGTCGGATGCGGTACGGCATCCTATGCAGCGCTTGCCGGAACGTATCTGTTTTCTAAAATTGCCAACCGGCATGTAAATTTTGCTATCGGAAGCGAATTTGGGTATCACCTGAACTTTCTGAATAAAAAAAGTTTAGTGATTGCGATTTCACAATCAGGTGAAACCATGGATATTTTGGAGTCCGTGAAAAAAGCAAAAGAGAGAGGCGCTACGATTTGTGCTCTGGTCAATGTCGTCGGGTCAAGTCTGTACCGCCTGGCAGATGTACAACTCCCGATAGGCGCCGGTCCTGAGAAAGGAGTTGCCTCCACAAAAGCATTTATCGGTATGCTTGCCCATATGACGCTTCTTGCATATGCATGCAGTGGTAATGTCAAAGAAGGAAAACGCGTTTTGTCTTTAGCAGTGAAATCTATGAAGGCGGTTTTATCGGATCAGAGTGTGGATCACATTATTGAACTTTCAAAAAAATTAAAGGCAAAGGAGCATATCTGCGTTATTGGCCGGGGATTAAGTTATCCCACAGCCCTTGAAACTGCGCTTAAAATAAAGGAAATTTCCTATATTCACGCAGAGGGCTTGGCAGCAGGAGAATTAAAACACGGCCCTTTAGCTTTGGTGGAGAAAGGGACGATCTGCATTGCATTTTTACCCAATGATGAAACCTACGGGGCAAATCTTGCCGGAGCCATGGAGATGAAAGCGCGGGGGGGATTTATAATCGGCATTTCCCATAAACCGCATGGAGTATTTGATTTCTTTATCCCAGTATTAGATGCACGGGAAGCAACGATTATTCCCAATATCGTCGCAGGGCAACTATTGGCGTACTATCTTTCGACTCTCAAGGGATTAGATCCGGATAAGCCGAGAAACCTAGCCAAAAGTGTGACAGTGAAGTAAAGGAAATTTTAGCTTCGCAAGGCCAGTCCGTCGGCTGACGGATTGCGAAGCTAGTTTTGCTGGATTCCGGCTCCGCGTCAAACGCGGCTGAGGCGCAGGCCGGAATGACAAATTAAGAGAGATAGTACTTCCGTACAAACCTGATTTGGTCTGTGGTGTAGCCCAAAGACATAAGCTTTTTCTGGATATCCGCTTTGGATTTCCCTTCTTTTTCCATTGATTTAGTGATAGCCAAAATCATTTCCGTCGGCTCATACGGAAAAAGAATCCATTTTGACGTTTGTCCGGCAAAAAAATCAGGGCGATACACGGAATGCGGTTTATAAAACATGGAGACACTCGTAATGCGTTCGGGCCTGAATCGTTTAAGATATACAAGAGCTCTTTTGAATGTTTTTCCTGTGTCTGAAACATCATCACAAAGAAGTATATGCTTACCCCGGACAGGAGATTTGAGCGGTTCAATGATTTTTATTTCACCCTGATTCTGAATGTCGGTGTAACTCTGGATAGTAAACGTAGCTACAGGGATCCGTAAGAAATCAGACAAGATGTGTCCCAGGGATAATCCTCCCCGTGAGATGGCTACAATCTGATCGATTTTTGATGCGTGGGAAAGGACGGATGCGGCAAGTTTGCGCGTGAGGTCGTGATAGGTTGTCCAATCGATTGGTAAGTATTGAGTTTCCATACTTTATAGTACAACTCATCCTTGACCTCCGTCAATATCAGCTTATAATAGATGCATGGGGAAGCTGCCAATGTTGAAATATTCCAGTGTAGCAATTTCCGGACCGCCCGGCGCTGGCAGGTCCACGCTTTTGAAAAATCTCACGTCCTATGTTGCACCGCTTGGTTGGGAAACATTTTCCGGCGGAGATTGGGCCCGGCAGTTTGCGATACAAAACGGGAAGCACGACCCGACTGATCTGACACATCACAAAGCCACGGACTACGGAGAGGATATTGACCACAAAATAGATTTATCTTTGCGGGAAAATTTAAGTAATCCCGATACCCACGTTGCGGTAGAATCATGGATTGCAGGGTGGAATATGCGGGGCCTGAAACATGTTCTGAAAGTGCTTCTTATATGCGACGACGCTTTGCGGATCGACAGAATCGTCAATCGGGATAATCTGTCGGTTGAAAAGGCAAAAACGCATCTGAAAGAACGGGAAGACGCAAACCTTGAAAAATGGTCAAAAATGTATACTGTTCCGACAACGGATTTTTGGAATGTGAAGCATTATGATTTAGTTATCAATACCTATTCTCACGGCCCTCAGGAGACATTAAATCTGGTTCTTCAGGCTTTGGGATATTTTTCTGCCAACGGCCAAAAAAAACAGACACCGTAACCTATGATCCCCGATGAAAAAACAGTGAAACGAATGTGGGACAAGTACCATCTTCCCCTGGATAAAAAGATACATTGTGAGATGGTCAGAAAAGTTGTACTGTATATCGCGCGTAAGATAAATGAGAAGAATTTTGATTATCGGGTAAATGAACATCTTTTAATAGCTTCGGCGCTTCTTCATGATATCGACAAAAATATTGATAAACTCCCCGGGGAATGTCATCCGGATGCAGGAGTCAGGATATTGAAACTGGAGGGTATGGATGAAGTAGCCGAAATGATCCGAACACATCCGTTACACATGATTTGTGACTCAAACCAAGCTTTCTGGACGATTGAACAAAAAATTTTATTTCTTGCGGATAAAATGACAAAGCAGAATATTATTGGCCTTGAAAAACGTTTTGGCCTATGGAGAAGTGAGGACGATGATGATGCATCACACAGAATTCTTGACGCGTCGTATCCAAAAGTGGTTGCCTTGAGGGATGAAATACTCCAACTTGCGGGAATTACCGAGGAAGAGCTGATACTGTTGATGAAATGATGTATACTGGGGAATAGACAATAAATGTATTTTTGTCATCGCGAGCCCCAAAGGGGCGTGGCGATCTCTATAATTTTATTATAAAGATTGTTTCGTCGCTTCGCTCCTCGCAATGACATAACCCGAAGATGGCGGTAAACACTTTATGAAAAAAATTATGTTTGTGTGTTCACTTATTCTTTTCGTCATTGTTGGTATGGCTTCCTACACCGCTGTATATGCGGTTGAAAATATAACCGTGGCAGGGGGAGAAGTGCTGCCGGATCAGCAGCAAGCGGAGCCGGTCGAAAGTGCAATATCTTCAGTTGTTCAGAAAGTGGAATATACCCTTCCATACCCGGGGATTTTGCCGGACCACCCGTTGTATTTTCTCAAACGCCTGCGCGATACGATTTTAGAACGGCTCATCACTGACCCAATCAGAAAAGCTGAATTTTATGTGCTGCAATCAGATAAACGACTGCAGATGGGAATTATGCTCACAGATGGGGGAAAAGGAAATTTAGGAGAATCAACGATTTCAAAAGCAGAAAAGTATATGGAACAGGCAGCAGTCGGTCTTTCCGCATACAAAAAAAGCGGAGGCATAGTTCCTCCGTATGTGGTTGAACGGTTGGAAAAAGCAACAGCCAAGCATAAGGAGGTTATGACGGATCTGTTAGAGAAGGTACAGGAAACGGAAAAAGCAGGGTTAGAAGGATCAATGACGCTTCTTAAAGAAGTGATTGCATCTCTTGGATCGCTTAAGTAGGGCGTTTTGGATACAAAAGACTAAAAAGAGAAAAAACCGGTTCATAAAACCGGGTATATTTTCCGTATATTTTCCTTACAAGAAATGCGTCAAGGCCAGAAAGAACAATTGACTGCATTTGATATAAAACTTGGTAGTTGACACCCCTTCATTTAGTGTCCTATTATCTTTTTGTGCCCCACAGATAGTGTTTGAATTTTCACGTAAGGAATCATGAAATGTCCATACTGCGACAATAAGGATACTGATGTCATTGAAACCAGAGACAGTGAAGACTTGACGGTGACGCGAAGAAGGAGAAGCTGTAGCGCGTGCGAGAAACGGTTTACGACATACGAACGAGTAGAACAGGTGCCTTTGACGGTTATCAAAAAAGACGGAAAACGTGAAACTTTTGACAGGGAAAAATTACGGCGCGGTATCTGGCGGGCAAGCGGGAAAACGACGCTCAAAGCTGAGGATATTGACCGGATTGTAGATGAGGTGGAAAAAGAGCTGATCGGGGGCGATGTTACGGAATTCCCAAGTAAAAAGATCGGAGAACTGGTTGCCAAACGGCTGAAAAAAAAGGACAAGATTGCCTACATCCGGTTTTCAAGCGTGTTCCGGCAGTTTGTAGATATTGAAGATCTTGAAAAAGAAGTACACAAACTCATTTAGATAAAGTTTTGAGATGTTATAGATTAATAAATCCGAAGCACGAAACTCGAAACTCGAAACAATATTTAAATTCAAATGTTTAAAATTTAATTTTTTTGAATTGGTTTCGTATTTCGATATTCGAATTTCGAACTTAATAGTATGGATCTTACCGGTATTCGTCAAACAGTATTCTTAGATCGGTATGCCTTAAAAGATAAGGAAGGGAAGCCGATTGAAACAGAGCCGGAACAGATGTGGCGCAGGATTGCCCATGCAGTGGCACACACGGAAAAGAAGAATAAACAGGATGTTTGGGAAGAGAAATTTTATCAGGCAATGGAAGATTTTGTCTTTGTCCCCGGAGGGAGAATTTTGTCCGGCGCGGGGACCGGATATAAAGTGACGTTTTATAACTGTTTCGTCATTCCCAGCCCAAAAGATTCGAGAGGCGGAATATTAGATACGTTAGGAAATATGGTGGAGATTATGGCCAGAGGCGGAGGAGTTGGTATCAATCTCTCGTCACTTCGTCCCCGCGGATCGCGCGTGAAGAAAGTGAACGGATTTTCCTCAGGCCCTATCAATTGGGCAGAACTTTTTTCTGTGGCCACCAAAGATATTATTCAGCAGGGGGGTACCCGAAGGGGCGCTCTCATGCTCATGCTTTGGGACTGGCATCCGGATATCGAAGAGTTTATAACTGTGAAACAGGATTTGCAGAAAATAAACGGTGCAAACTTATCCGTGTGCGTTTCTGATGCATTTATGGAGGCGGTAAAAACGGATTCGGACTGGGATTTGTGTTTTCCTGATAAAGATGATCCCGAGTATGACACGAAATGGGATGGATATTTACCAAACTGGAAAAAATTAGGGAAAAAGGTCATCGTGTACAAAACTGTAAAAGCAAGAGAGATTTGGGATCTGATTGCACAATCTGCATGGAGCAGTGCCGAACCCGGAGTCGTTTTTCTGGAACGGTATAATAAACAGTTTAATAATTCCTATTATGAATTTGTCAATTGTGTCAATCCATGCGGTGAAGAGGGACTTCCGTATTGGGGCGTGTGTAATCTTTGCTCCATCAATTTAGCAGCGCTTGTCAAGGAAAACGGAGAAATGGATTATGAGCGGTTAAAGGAAGTGGTGCGGGTCGGCGTCCGGTTTCAGGATGATGTTGTGGATGCGGATGTCTATATTTTCAAAGAAATAAAAAAAGTGCAATTGCAGGGAGAACGAAGGATCGGACTTGGCACGATGGGGTTGGGGGATGCGCTTATTAAAATGAAAATCCGTTACGGATCACCGGAGAGTCTGGATGTGATTGAAAAAATCTATACAACCATCCGGGATGCGGCGTATGAATCCTCTATCAATAACGCAAAAGAGAAGGGAGCTTTCCCAAAGTTTGATGCAAAAAAATATGTGGACGGGTATTTTGTGCGTCAACTCCCTGATGAAACAAAGAAGAAATTAAAAAAATACGGGATACGCAATTCATTGCTTCTGCAGCAAGCGCCTACCGGGTCGACATCTCTCCTTGCAGGAGTCTCTTCGGGAATTGAACCGGTCTATGAGTTTGAATTCATACGAAGAGACAGACTTGGGGAGCACACGATTCGTCATCATCTATTTGACCAATGGCATGAATCATTTACAAAAGAACATGGGGTTGAGCCTACTAAAGATGATCGCCCGCCGTATTTTGTTTCCGCAAACGACTTAACTCCGGAAGACCATGTAGCAGTTCAGGCGGCAATCCAGAAATATGTGGATGCATCTATCAGTAAAACAGTCAATGCTCCGGCAACCCATACAGTTGAGGATGTGAAAAAGCTCTATACCCTTGCGTATGATTTAGGATGTAAAGGGATTGCATATATGCGGGAAGGGAGTAGAGAAGGAGTATTGACCCGCAAGGAAACAGCCCCTTCTATTATGAATGCAGAAGAAAAAGCGGCAGCATCAGTTCTCCCTGAAGTTAAGCCGCGGTCTATGGTTTTACAGGGATCTACATATGAAACGGAAACGCCGGTCGGGAAAGCGTACATCACGATAAACACAAACGGCGGAAATCAACCGGCGGAATTGTTTATCAATGTAGGAAAAGCAGGAAGTGACGTGACAGCCATGGCAGAAGGGTTGGGAAAGCTTATCTCCCTTACACTTCGGATGTCTTCTCCAATCCCCCCAATAGAACGGGCACAAAAAATTGCCAGTATGCTCATCGGTATAGGCGGGGCAAGAAGCCTGGGGTTTGGCGTAAACCGCATCCGGAGTCTGCCTGACGCCGTGGCAAAAGTGATAGATAAACATTTTGGATTTTTCCAAAAACACCGATTAGATGAAGTATCCCAGCCGGCAGAACGGGTACCCAAAAACGGAAACGGCATGGGCGAGGAAAACACGGATGTTGCCAAGCTCCTGGAAAAAATTGAAGCATCCTCAAAAAAACCGCTGGGTTTAGAAGAATCAAACAGCCGCATGGTAACAGTGGATCTCTGTCCCCGTTGCGGTGAGGGAAGCTTGGTTTTTGAAGAAGCGTGTAAAAAATGCTACAGCTGTGGCTACTCTGAGTGCTAACACACTCGAAATTTTCAAATTCCAATTTTAAATTTTCAAAAAAATATAAATTTGAAAAATCTCAAACATTTTCGGCCCTAAGGCCGACTATTGAAAATTGAAAATTTTAAATTGAAAATTGTGCATATGTCAATCTATACCCGTACCGGTGATTTTGGAGAAACGTCATTGTTTGGAGGGAAGCGTGTACCGAAATATGATGATGTAGTTGGTCTGTATGGATTGATTGATGAATTGAACAGTTTTATCGGGTTGATTGTCAGCGTGATAACAGTTATGGAAGTGCAGGAATTCTTACAAAAAATCCAAAAAGACCTTTTTGTCCTCAGCTCTTTTTTTGCAGGAGCAACCGTTGATTTTTACCATATCGAGAAAAGAGTAAAAGAGATGGAAGCCCGCATTGATCAGATGGATGAAAAACTCACTCCGCTTCATCAGTTTATCCTCCCTGGAGGTACGATGCTTGCTTCTTTTATCCACATCACCAGAAGTATGGCTCGCAGGGTTGAGCGTAAAGCAGTGTATGTTCTCAAACATGTGCCGGATTGTCCGAAATTAGATACGAGTAAAACAGACATAATTCTCAAATATCTCAACCGTCTTTCAGATTTTTTCTTTATTCTTGCCAGGTTTGTGAACAAACAGGAAAACGCTATTGAAACAGTATGGGATGGGAAAAAGGTAACACGAAACATGTAGCTATGAGGTATGGATGAAGTGTGTTGGGAATGGCATATTTGAAAAAAATCGTATACTATATAGTTTGATTAACAAACAAACGTAAAGCGAAGAGGAACACTGTGTAAATCAGTGGCTGTGCCGCAACTGTGAGTCCCTCCTTCGTCAAGTACCGTATGGTACCTGACTTCGGCGGGCGAAGCCAGGAACTCTTTTTTACGGAAAAATCCCGAGCAGGA
>DPYI01000018.1 GCA_003545435.1 Patescibacteria group bacterium
TACATTTTTGGTGACTCAATGCGAGACATAGTCATTTTATCTTCAATTTGCTATGATATTACTGTGAAATATTATACTAACCTCGAAATAGCGGTGTTGTTTAGAAAAATGGCTGCTGCATACCAGATACTGGATGAAAATAGATTCAAAATTATTGCTTATGAGCGTGCAGCCGACAGCATAGAGCACCTGACAAGCGAGGTGAAAGACCTGTGGGATGATGGGAAGCTCGCAGAAATTCCCGGAGTAGGAGCTACGATAGTCGGTCATTTGGACGAATTATTCAAAACCGGAAAAGTAAAGCATTTTGAGAGTGTGATGAGCAAAGTCCCGCAAAGCGTTTTTCCTCTTTTGTCCATCCCCGGAGTAGGCCCCAAAAAAGCCTATAAATTGGTGAAGGAATTGCATCTTCGAAATGAAAAAACAGCTATACATGATCTCCAGAAAGCCATTGAAAAACACAAAGTAGAACCAATTGAAGGATTTGGTCAAAGGTCAGAAGAAGTTATTTCGGAAAATATAAAAACCTACAGGAAAGGTGCGGTGAAGGAAAAGCGCATTGTCCTTTCTGAAGCCGATGCAATCGCAGAGAGTGTAATTTCCTATTTACACAAACAAAAATATGTTCAGCACATCGATGTTTTGGGAAGCCTGAGAAGAAGGGTTGCTACTGTCGGAGATATCGATATGGCTATTTCGACCACCAAGCCAAAAGAAGCAATTACCTATTTTTGTACGTATCCGCATACAAAAATAATTGAACAGGGACCGACCGGCGCATCGCTTCTTTTGCATAACGGTAGACAGGTGGATCTTCGCGTGCAGGATGCTCAGTCATACGGAGCAATGCTGCAGTATTTTACCGGATCAAAAAACCATAACATAGCTCTCAGAACCTATGCACTCACAAAAGGATTATCGCTGTCGGAGTACGGAATAAAACGAATTCAGAATTCGGAATTCAGAATTCAGAATAAAGATGCAAAGAACAAAGATAAAGAACGAATAAAACAATTTTCCAATGAGAAAGATTTTTATAAATATCTCGGTATGGACTGGATACCGCCGGAGTTGAGGGAAGATCACGGGGAAATTGATGCAGCTCTGAAACACACGTTACCCAACCTTGTTGACCTACCAGGCATTAAAGGGGATTTACATATCCACACAAGTTTTAATTTAGAGCCCTCCCATGATTTAGGAGAAAATACCATAGAGGAGGTTTTAGACCNNAAAAAAGCATTTGATTCTGTTGATGCCGTCATCATTTCCGTTCATTCAAGCTTTTCCATGAGTAAGGATGATATGACCCGACGTATTAAATCAGCATTACTTGCCCACTCAAAAGTAAAAATACTAGGCCATCCGACAGGAAGATTGCTGGGTGAACGGGAAGGCTATGAGGCAGATTGGAAAGAAATTTTCCGGATATGCAAGGAGCGTAGTATTGCTTTGGAAATTAATGCATCTCCTTATAGACTCGATCTGACAGATGCACTGGTCTATGACGCTGTCAAACTCGGATGCGTGTGTTCCATAAATACTGATTCCCATCATGTATTGGAAATGGGACAGATGAAATACGGCGTTTCAACTGCTCGAAGAGGTTGGGCCCAAAAACGTGACATTATAAATTCTTTTGGGTATAATGAAATGAAGAAATGGTTGATGCCATAATTGCTTTATTGATGCATTGCTCTATTGTTATCAATATAACAATTAAACAATGAAACAATGAGGTAGAGAGGATTTAAATATATGCCACTATTAATTATAGGCGGAGTAATAGCAGTAATTTTGGTATATGTATGGAGCTTGTATAACGGGTTTGTGACCTTAAAAGCACAGATTGAGGAAGCGTGGAGCCAGATTGATGTACAGCTGAAACGAAGACTGGATTTGATTCCGAATCTTGTTTCGTCGGTCAAAGGGTATGCCAAGCACGAAAAAAGCGTGTTTGAAAATGTGACAAAGGCGCGTTCCAGCCTTATGAAGGCTGAAACACCCGAGACGATGGCAAAAGCCAATGACGCACTAACAGGCGCTTTGAAATCTCTGTTTGCTGTAGCGGAAGCCTATCCTCAGCTTAGGGCAAACGAGAATTTCCTTCAATTGCAGAAGGAATTATCAGATACGGAAGATAAGGTAGCGTATGCACGGCAATTTTATAATTCAACGGTCATGGACTACAACGTAAAGGTACGGGTATTCCCAAATTCGATTATTGCCAATGCATTCGCTTTTAAGGAGCAGCCGTTCTTCAAAGCAACGGAAGAAGAGAGAAAAGGGGTAAAGGTCGAATTCTAAGCCCGCCTTGATTCGCGTCAACGCGAGGCAGGTTCATAAGGAAGTTAAACAAGGCCTCCCCTTGCAGTACAACAAGGGGAGGCCTTAAAGATATATATGTCAATCCGTTCTCAGATTACATCAAACATCTTCCGTTCCTACATATTTATGGTCATATTTACGGTATTAGTTATCGGACTTGCGTATGTTTTCGGCCAGGCGCTTGGATACGGAAATTCGTTCATAGGAATAGCAGTTCTTTTATCCGTCGGATCAAGCTTCATAAGTTATTTTTTTGGCGATCAGATTGTTCTTGCCATGTCAGGAGCGCGTCACGCTACACGGAAAAAAGATTTTAATTTTTTTACGGTAACAGAAAATTTGAGTCTTGCCTCCGGTCTTCCCATGCCAAAACTATATGTGATTGAAGATACGGCTATTAATGCATTTGCTACAGGGAGAGATCCAAAACACGCGGTTCTTTGCCTAACCAGTGGTCTACTGATGCGTCTTGAAAGACGGGAAATCGAAGGAGTTGTAGCGCATGAATTGTCCCACGTAGAAAATTACGATATCCGCATGATGGCAATTGTGGCGGTTCTTGTGGGGACAGTTGCCTACGCATCTGATTTTTTCATGCGCAGCCTCTGGTGGGGAGGGTCCGCCGGCGGGCGGAGTGACAGGGATTCTGATAGGGATAATAATGGAATATTTCTCGTTATCGGCATCGTACTTGCCATAGTTTCACCTTTAATTGCCATGCTTATCCAAATGGCAATTTCAAGAAAGCGTGAATATTTAGCTGATGCTTCCGGAGTATTGTTAACCCGGTATCCTGAAGGACTAGCCAGAGCCTTGGAAAAAATAAGCAAAGATAAAGAAGTGCTTGAGGCTGCCACAAACGCTACTGCGCATCTTTTTATCGCAAATCCGTTTAAAGGTAAACAATTCGGTGCCTGGTTTGCAGGATTATTTGACACCCACCCGCCGATAGAAGAGAGAATCAAAATATTGAGAGCAATGTGATGGGAGCATCAACGAATTACGAATAAAACCTACGAATATACAAATAATCAATGCATTCATTCGTTTATTCGTATAAATTCGCTATTGGCTGATGAGAACTGAAAAATGTATTTGATCGCAATGTTATTAGGTAAAAGCATTTCATTTATTAGTAGATTGTTTAATCTCGGTGCCGGTGCGACGTGGCCGGGAGAAATCGCATTGTGGTTTGATCCCCGCATCCTGCCAAAACTGCTGCCCCGCATAAAAAAAGGGGTTATTATTGTTGCCGGAACCAACGGCAAAACCACGACGACATTGATGGTCAAAAAAATACTTGAGGATCAGGAATATGGCATTCTTCACAACGAAAGCGGAGCCAACCTCCTCAACGGTATTGTTTCGGCATTTCTTGCAGATGGAAGAAAAACGTATGATTATGCCGTGTTTGAAGTAGATGAGAACACATTACCAGCAATAATTTTCAATTTTCAATTTTCAATTTTCAATAAAAATCTAAAAAAGAATAAAACCAAATATAGTATTGTATTACTCAATCTTTTTCGGGATCAGCTGGACAGATATGGCGAGGTGGATACGATTGCTAATAATTGGCTTAATGCATTAGAAACAATTGATAATAATACAACCGTTCTTATCAATGCGGATGACCCGCATTTAGCGTTTATAGGAAGAGAAATTTCATTACATATGTCATCTCTGCCCCGCAACAAAATGCGGGGTAGACTCCAGCAGGGATCTAAGATTCCGGCTTCCGCCTTCGCTGAAGCTTCGGTGGACAGGCAGGGCCGGAATGACAATAAAAATCAAAATATTCAATATTTTGGCATTGATGATAAAAAGTATTATTTACCGAAGATGCAGCATGCGACGGATACAATCTTTTGTCCGTCCTGCGGGAACAGGTTAACATTTGAGGGGGTGTATTTTTCCCATCTCGGAGATTGGATGTGTACCAAATGCGGATTTACGCACCCAGCATCTACCATTACATCTTCTCAGGTTACTTCTCCGCTTGAAGGCGTATACAATATGTATAATACGCTTGCCGCAACATTAGTACTGAAAACTACTGGAATTGATAAAAAGCAAATTCAAAAAGGTTTACAGAACTTTACGCCAGCATTCGGACGGATGGAAGACATATCGTATAAAGGAAAAGATGTCAGAATTCTTCTTTCCAAAAATCCGACGGGATTTAATGAATCTCTCCGGACCGTTCTTTCCTCTAAACATAAAGGGCCGATGATGCTGCTTCTCAATGACAGAATTCCTGACGGAACGGATGTTTCATGGATTTGGGATGTGGATTTTGAGGTGCTGGCGCACGATGAGCACAAGATTAAAGAACAAGATGAGCGCAAGATTATTGTGTCCGGAGACCGAGTGTTGGACATGGGGTTGCGGTTAAAATATTCAATCGATATATCAAAGATCAAAGATCAAAGATCAAAAATACAAATAAAAAATCAAAAATATAGAATAATTGAAAATTTGAGAAAAGCAGTCGATGAATTCGTTGCACAGATAAAAGAAGGAGAAACGGGGTGGATATTGGCGACCTATTCGGCAATGCTGGATGTGAGGAAAATTCTTACAGGAAAGAAGATACTTTAAGTTCATGGTTGATGGTTCATGGTTCATAGCAGAAATTACTATGAACTGCGAACTATGAACTATACACTAAAAATCGGATGGCTGTACCCTGAGCTGATGTCCACATATGGAGATCGCGGAAATATCATAGTTCTCCAAAAACGTTGTGAGTGGCGTGGCATTGACGTAACCATTGCTCCAATTGATTTTTCCACTTCGAACAATGAACTACGAACTATAAATTTCATTTTTGGCGGGGGCGCGCAGGACAGGCAGCAGGGAATTCTTATTGATGATCTCCAGAAAAATAAAGGACCGGTTATGAAAGAAATGATAGACAATGGTACTCCCGGGCTTTTTGTTTGCGGAAGTCCGCAGCTTTTGGGACACTATTTTATCAACGGAGCCGGAGAGAAACTTGAAGGATTGGGGATATTTGACATGGTGAGTAAATATCCCGGGAAAGACGAACCAAGGTGTATTGGAAATTTAGTTGCCTCGCTCAATTTTCAATTTTCAATTTTCAATTTTCGAAAAAATACCGTGGTCGGGTTTGAGAATCATGGAGGCAGGACATATTTAGGAAAAGGAGTGAAACCTTTTGCCAGAGTCATTGCCGGAAACGGAAATAACGGAGAGGATCAAACAGAGGGAGCTGTATATAAAAATTGCATCGCAACCTATTCCCACGGTCCGTTTCTTCCCAAGAATCCTCATGTTGCCGATTGGCTTATCAGAAAAGCATTAGAAGTGAAATACAAAAAAGCAATTCCATTAGAACCGTTAGACGACACACTCGAATGGCAGGCGCATGAATCCATATTGAAGCGTTTCAAAATATATTAACGTGTTAACACGTTAATATATTTAGAGGATACCGATGCAGTCAATTTTGGGAAAATCTTTGCGTATTAGTCCCCGGAATTTTTCCGAAAGGCCTGCAGAATATTTGCTGTACATACCGTTTTCCGTTTTTCCGCATAATCTGCGCTCGTAGGTATGGATTACTTCCTGAACTTCTTTTCCTATGTCATTAAATGCCTGTTGATTAGTTTTCGGATCAAGCGTATACAAATCATGGATTCGGAAGAATGTGTCGAATAAATCCTTGTTTTCATCTATCATCTGTTGATATACGTTCTGGTATTGGCGCATATATTACGTTTTGTTATTTTCGTGAACGGTACTATACAGTATAATAGAATAAACTATGAAGAAAAAGAAATCCATTTCATTATCCACAAGTGATGTGATCCATTATGCAAAGCTTGCTCATCTGCCTCTTGAACCGGATCAGGCCGGGTTATTTAAAAATCAGCTTACCGAAACACTTTCTTATGTGCAGCAACTCGATACCGTCACGACAAGCGGTGTTGAGCCGACAGCTCAGGTAACAGGGTTAACCAACGTATTTCGGGAAGATATTGTTATTCCGGGATTGACACAGAAAGAGGCTTTACAAAATGCTCCCTCCACATACAAAGGATTTTTTAAAGTACCGTCTGTTTTTGAAGAATAATATGGATATTTTAAATTCGACTTTAAAAGATGCAGTACACGCGTTGAGGACAAAACAGTACACATCTTGTGAATTGGCACAAACCTGCCTAGATACTATAAAAAAGTTTGATAAACAGCTGCATGTTTTTTTAACTGTAAATGAAGAAAATGTCCTTAAAGAGGCAAAAACCGCAGATTCCCTGCTTGCCAAAGGGGTAGAAAAACCGCTTCTTGGAATTCCAATTGCACTAAAGGATCTTTATTCAACAGAAAATCTTCTGACAACAGCAGGATCAAAGATCATTGACAACTATGTACCTGCGTACGATGCCACCGTCGTTGGTAAATATAAAAAGGCAGGAGCAATTATTATAGGAAAAACCAATGAAGACGCATGGGGGCACGGTTCATCCGGCGAAAATTCGGATTACGAGCCAACCAGAAATCCGTATGATACGTCCCGCGTTCCGGGAGGATCCAGCTCGGGATCAGCCGTAGCAGTGGCAACGGGCATGTGTATGGCTTCCACAGGAACGGACACCGGAAGTTCCGTCAGACTGCCTGCTGCGTATTGTAATCTCGTCGGAATCAAACCTACGTACGGAAGAGTCTCCCGCTATGGTATCATTCCCATGGCTTCATCCTTTGATACTATCGGCCACATGACGAAAACCGTGTATGATAACGCGTATCTTTATGAAATTACTGCAGGATATGATCCGAAAGACGCTACATCCGTTGATATTCCCGTACCAAAATATACGTCTTTCGTCGGAAAAGATATTAAGGGCATAAAAATAGGAATTCCGAAGGAATATGTACAGGCTCCCGGCATGCAAAAGGAAGTCCGGAAACTAACTGAGAATGCCATAAAAGATTTAGAATCGTTAGGCGCAATTATTAAGGAAGTATCTCTTCCGCATACCGATGTAGCAATGGCATGCTATTACATCTTAGTTCCTTCGGAAATAAGCTCAAATCTTGCCCGTTTTGACGGAGTCCGGTTCGGCCACCTCCGTGACCAATTCGGAGCTGAAGCAAAACGAAGAATTATGCTCGGTACGCACGCTCTGTCAGCAGGATATTATGACGCATTTTACAAAAAAGCTGCTCAGGTCCGGACGCTGATTAAACAGGATTTTGAGAATGTATTTCAGGATACTGATGCATTGGTTATGCCAAGCTCTCCGACAGTCCCGTTTAAGCTTGGGGAAAAAGTATCTGATCCTTTGTCCATGTATTTGTCGGATATTTTTGTGTGCCCGGTAAACATAGCCGGCATACCAGGTCTTTCCATACCATGCGGTTTTGCAGATCATTTGCCGGTCGGATTACAGATTGTGGGACCGCAATTCTCAGAAGAACGGCTGTATCAGATTGCGTATGCGTATGAACAAATACATGAATGGTACAGGGAAATACCTTCTTTATTAAAAGATAAAATATGAGCGAAACATATATTCCGGTCATCGGATTAGAAGTGCATATAGAACTTTCTACAAAATCAAAAATGTTTTGTCCGTGTTCGGGGGACCATTTCGGGAAAGAACCGAATACACAAACGTGTCCGGTCTGTTTGGGACTACCCGGAGCACTTCCCGTACCTAATAAAAAAGCCGTAGAATGGTGCATGACGTTAGGATTAGCTCTTCATTGTTCAATCCCACGGGAAAGCAAATTTGACAGGAAAAATTATTTTTACCCGGACCTCCCAAAAGGCTATCAAATCAGCCAATATGATAAACCGTTCTGTATAAACGGATGGCTGGAAGTGTCTTCGTCATTCCTGCCCCGCATTGGAGTGCGGGGTAAACTCCAGCAGGAATCCACCGAAAAAAAGGAATGGATTCCGGATCAAGTCCGGAATGACAGCATGAGAAAGAGAATCAGAATTAGAAGAGTTCATATGGAGGAGGATACGGGAAAACTGCAGCATGTGACTGTTGATGGTGAACGGATGACGCTCGTTGATTTTAACAGGAGCGGTGTGCCTTTGGTGGAAATAGTAACGGAGCCGGATTTTCATTCCATTGAGGAAGTTGACGTATTTGTAAGAAAGCTCCAGCGTATCATCCGGTATCTTGAGATATCTAACGCGGATATGGAAAAAGGGAGTATGAGAATCGANNCAGCAAACAAGAGGATATAGCGAGAACAAAAATGTGACCGTCCCGCAAAGAGAAAAAGAGGAAGCACATGATTACAGGTATTTTCCGGAACCGGACATCCCGCCCATGCGGTTCCCGCAGGATCAAATATTAAAAATCAAAGATCACATAGGAGAATTACCGGAAGCAAAATCAGGCCGTTTTCAGGAAAAGTATGCATTATCAGCAATCGATAGCGAGCAATTAACAGAGACCAAAGAGCGTGCGGATTATTTCGAAAATTGTGTCGCATTAACAAAATCAGCTAAGGAATTTTCGGCAATTACCTCAAAGCAGATAGCAAATGTTCTTATCAACAGACATACCGATTATGGGAATACATCGCCGTACGATCTATTGCAATCTCTCGTCAATCAAAAACAGGAAAACGATATTAACATACATATTCTTACAAAAACAATTGAGTCAGTTATTTTGACAAACGGGAAAGCAGTTGAAGATTACAGAAAAGGTAAAACATCGGTTCTTATGTTTCTCGTAGGACAGGTGAAGAGAACTTTGAATGGAAAAGGAGACGCGGAAATTATAAAACAAGAATTGCTTAACTTTATAAAGTTATAAGTTATTGAGTTATAAAGTTTCAAATGCATTACAAAAACTTTATAAACTAATTTGTTCATGGCTGATTTCGTTCACCTTCATACGCACAGCGAATATTCCCTTCTTGACGGGTTAGGGAAACTTGATCCTTTGATAGCATATGCCCAATCTCTCGGGATGGATAGTTTGGCTGTCACTGATCACGGCGCGATGTACGGAAGCTTCAAGTTCTATTTAAAGGCTCTTGCAGCAGGGATAAAACCCATCATCGGGGTAGAAACATACGTAGCCCGAAGAAGCAGACTGGACAAGGAAGGCAAGATGGATACGGATCCCTATCACCTGGTGCTTTTGGCTGAGAATGAGATTGGGTATAAAAATTTAATGAAGCTAGTTACGGTTGCTCATCTTGAAGGGTTTTACTATAAACCAAGAATAGATTGGGAAACGCTGAAGAAATATCATGAAGGACTTATTTGTTTGTCTGCCTGTTTAGCGGGCCAATTATCTCAGAACATGCTTCGGAACGAAGATAAAAAAGCTGAAGAAGTTGCCAGGGATTATAGTGAACTTTTCGGAAACGATCATTATTACATTGAACTTCAGCGCCACCCCGCAGTTCCGGAATTTGATCAGGTGAACGAAAAACTGGTGAAACTTGCAAAAAAATTAGGCATTCCCATCGTTGCAACCAATGATATTCATTATATCCGTAAGGAAGACGCAGAAGCTCATGAAATACTTCTCTGCGTGCAGACCCAGCATACGATGCTTGAGAAAAACCGGCCTCTTTCCATGATTGACTCACCGGATTTTTATATGCGCAGCCCGTCTGAAATGAAAGAACTATTCCAAAAATGGCCGGATGCGATAGAAAACACCGTCCGGATTGCAAAGATGTGCAACATGTCATTATCCGTCGGCCAGTGGCAGTTGCCGAAATTTCCCGTTCCGAAAGGATTATCATCGGAATCATATATTGAACAATTAGTAATGGAACGGATTCACAAACGGTATCTAAAAATTACGGAAGAGATAAAAAACCGTATAACGTATGAACTGGATATTATAAACACGAGAGGATATGCTCCGTATTTCCTGATTGTTCAGGATTTTGTCAATTGGGCCAAGGACAATGGTATAACCGTGGGTCCCGGAAGAGGATCCGCCGCCGGATCCGTTGTTTCCTATGCCTTAGGCATAACAGGACTTGACCCTTTCTATTTTCAGCTTCCGTTTGAGCGGTTCCTAAACCCGGAGCGTCCATCTCCTCCTGATATTGATCTGGATTTCGCGGATGACAAACGGGATGAGGTCATAGCGTACGTAACGAATAAATACGGAAGCGATAAAGTCGCCCAGATTATCACATTCGGAACCATGGAAGCACGAGGTGCGGTACGGGACGCCGGAAGAGCCCTCGGAATGCCCTACAGTAAGCCGGACAGGATATCAAAAATGATTCCGATGGGGTTCCAGGGAAGCCACATGACCATAGAAAAGGCTCTTGAGCAATCAACAGAACTCGGGCTTGCATACCGTTCAGAACCGGAAACAAAACGTCTCCTTGATGTAGCCCAAAAATTAGAGGGAGTGGCCCGCCACGCATCGGTCCATGCAGCAGGAGTGGTTATTGCCGATAAACCTCTTGTTGAATATACGCCTCTGCAGAAGGAATCCAAAGGAGACCGTATTATTACGCAATATGATATGTATACCGTGGGCGAAAGCGGTGTCGGACTTCTGAAAATGGATTTTTTGGGACTTCGGAATCTAACAATCCTCAATCAGGCGCTCCGGATTATTCAGGAAACGCATAAGATCACTCTTGATCTTTCCCACATCCCGTTTGACGACAAAAAAACATTTACGATGTTATCTCAAGCTGAGACAACCGGCATATTTCAGCTGGAATCAGCCGGCATGCGCCGGTATATCAAAGATCTCAGGCCGACAAGCATATTTGATCTCATGGCCATGGTAGCCCTCTTCAGGCCGGGACCCATGCAGGTTATTCCTGAATTTATCCGCAGAAAACACGACAGCACTCTGGTAACGTATCCGGACCCTCGGTTGAAACCGGTGTTAAGACAATCGTACGGCCTTATTACCTACCAGGATGATGTCCTGTTAACGTCCATTGCGCTTGCTGGATACAGCTGGGGCGAAGCTGATAAACTCCGGAAAGCAGTCGGAAAAAAAATTCCCACGGAAATGAAAAAACAGCGGGAGAAATTTATCCAAGGCTGCATAAAGAACGGATTATCAAAAGCAAAGGGAGAGGAAATATTTAATCTTATTGAGCCGTTTGCAGGATATGGATTTAATAAGGCCCATGCAGCAAGTTATGCCATGATTGCATATCAGACTGCATATTTAAAAGCTCATTATCCGGTAGAATTTATGACTGCAGTTCTTACTGCTGAAACGCGCTCCAATACCGGGCCGACCCGGGACGAAAAAATATCCGGTATCGTGTCAGAGTGTAGGAGAATTCATGTGGAGCTTTTGGCTCCGGATGTAAATACGTCATATGTAGAATTTACCATAGAAAATGGCACAATCCGATTTGGCCTCTCTGCCATAAAAAATGTCGGAAGCGCGGCAATCGAAGCAATACTGGAGGGCAGGCGGGCCGGCCCTTTTTTGTCATTTTCCGATTTTCTTTCCCGGGTAGACTTGTCTAAGGTAAACAAAAAAACAATAGAAAGCCTTATAAAAACAGGCGCTTTAGATGATTTTGGAAACCGCGCATCACTTCTTTTGACCCTCAGAGATACGCTTGACCTCATACATAAGAAAAAAAAGGCAGCGTCCGATGGACAGGTAGGATTATTTGAAAATCAGGATACTCAATCTCCAAAGGATATTCCTATAACGCACATCCCTGAATTAGCACGTTCTGAAATGCTTTCGTATGAAAAGGAATTGCTCGGATTTTACCTTACGGAACATCCGCTTATGCAATACAAAGATATGCTTGAAAAATTATCGTGCCTTCCGATACGTTCTGTCAGCGATGAGAATATCCAAGAGCGGTGTATGGTAGCCGGTATTATTACCCACATAAAAAAAATTATGACAAAAGCGAATAACAGTGAAATGGCATTTATCAAACTGGAGGATTTAACCGGTACAATTGAACTTGTCGTATTTCCCAAAATATTTGCTCAAAACACAGCTGTATTACATACAGACGCCGTCATACAGGTCTGGGGGCGGATTGACAAAAAAGATGACCGGCTTACGCTTCTGGCAGAGGAAATACATGATGTACAATAGCGGTCTCTGTTTTTGAAAAAATGTTTTTGAAAAAATTCACAATTGACGCTGCATATAATTTTCTTTACAATTACCATAGACGTGTGGAAGATGTAAAAAGAAATCAGAATGAAGGAATACCCGTTCCGTATCGCACGAAAAAGGTCTATAAAACGAAAGGAACGGTTAATTCGTGGTATTATTTCGGACTGGCTGGACAGATAGGATTTAGTATTGCGCTTCCTATAGCAGGAGGCGCAGTCATAGGATCATATATTGATGAGCGGTTTGGTTCCTATCCCCGGTACACTATCGTCCTTCTTTTTGCAGGAATCATACTTTCCATGATTAATTTTGTTGTTATTGTACATTCAATCATAAAACGGAAAAACTAAATAGTATGCTTCATATATCATTGGCAGCGGAAAAAGTTGCATCCATCGGATCATTTCCGGTGACGAACTCACTTCTCTCTGCGTGGATTGTCATGGCGATACTTATATGTATAAGCCTTATCATCAATAAATCTATAACCATCATTCCTTCTTCGATCCAATCAATAGCCGAAATGGTGATAAGCGGTCTCTATGATTTTTTTGAATCCGTCATGGGACACCACGTCAAAAAAGCCTTTCCGGTGCTTGCCTCCCTTTTTCTTTTTATCATTCTTGCAAACTGGTTGGGACTGCTGCCGGGCGTGGGCACGATAGGCTTTTATGAAACTACCGTTCCATTGGAAAAAAAGTTCATACCTCTTCTTCGGGGAGCAACCGCAGATCTGAATACCACAATAGCTCTTGCGGTTGTAGCGTTTTTTGCGATACAATATTTTGGCTTTGCTACTCTTGGAGTCGAGTACAGCAAGCGGTTTCTGAATTTCAGCAATCCGATCATGTTTTTTGTCGGACTTCTGGAAATAGTATCTGATCTTTCAAAAGTGGTCTCATTTGCATTCCGGTTGTTCGGAAATATTTTTGCAGGAGAAGTACTGTTGGCGGTTATGGCGTTTTTGATGCCGTTTATAGCTCCGATGCCGTTTCTGCTGCTGGAATTATTTGTCGGTTTTATCCAGGCATTGGTTTTTTCGACGCTCACTGCAGTATTTATCAATGTTGCAGTAGCACATGAAGAGTGAGTTTTGACTATGCTCACGGAGCGTTCTTGGGGCGGGTCTTAAGAAACTGTAATCTCGATAAAAATCGGGAACAGTTTCTAAGAGAGGTGGTGAGAATGTATGGATTTACAAGTGATAAAAACAATAATGATGGGTGCAACAATTACGTTGGGAGGCGCCATTCCTGCAGCTGCCATCGGTATGATTACCAGCAAGGCTGTTGAATCAATAGGAAGAAATCCGGAAGCGGCAGGCGATGTTCGGACAAGCATGATTTTGGGTATGGCATTTGCTGAAGCTATTGCTATTTACGCATTAGTATGTGCACTTATTATAAAGTTTGTATAGCAAAACAAGAGGAATCATGTCTCTTATGACATCAATAACGTGATGTCATAACACATAAATATGCATATGGAAGCATTAGGAATAGAACCAAAACTATTACTGGCTCAGGTTGTGAATTTTTTCATCATCGTGGTTGTGTTAAACGTGCTTTTGTATAAGCCGATTCTTTTGATGCTGGAGAAAAGAAAAAAAGAAATTAGAGAAGGATTGGAATATACGGAAAAAATGCGGAAGGAAAACGAGGTTATTGAGCTGAAAAAAGCAAAGATCATCGCAGATTCCAGAAAAGAAGGACAGCAGATTATCCAGGAAGCTCAAAAGCTGGCCAAAGTTGAGGAAAAACACATTGTAGAAGAGGCACGGATTGCTGCTGAAGAAATTATAGAAAAAGGGAAACTGACCGCCCGGCAGGAACGGGAATCAATGCTAAAAGCGGTTCGCAAGGATGCTGTTTTGCTGGCGGTTAGTATGGCCAAACGCCTTCTTTCTGAATCAGTGTCTGCCGATCTTCAGCATAAAATTTTAAGTAAAACCATCAAACAGATAGAGAGCGTATGAAACAACTGAACAAGGATGCCAGGAATTTTGTCGACGGAATCGTCGATCACATTAAGAGGGACAACGCGGGCAGTCGGCCGTTTCCGAAAATTCAGAACTTATTGCGAAAAGTAAGCGATACTGCATACAAAGGCAATACTGCCACAATCACAACAGCAGTTCCCTTGAGCCACATTGAAAAAGAACAACTGACCGGAGTTCTTTCCAAAAAAATGAATCAGCAGATAGCGCTTGAATGTGATGTCAGGCCCGGTATCATCGGGGGAATACGGATTGAAATTGCTGATTATGTCATCGATTTAAGCTATGAAGAAAAATTGCGATCAATAACATCCTTACTTTTGAAAGGAAACCGCGTATGAGCATAGATGTTACCAAACAAATTGCCGATGAGTTGGTAAAACAATTAGAAGCATATGAACCGCACATACAAGCCAAGCGCGTGGGACACGTTCTCTCGGTAGCTGACGGCGTGGTAAAAGTCAGCGGGCTATCCCACGGAGCCTATCTTGAAAAAGTCCGGTTCTCGGGCGGCGTTGAAGGATTTATCATAAATTTGGAGGAGGACGAAGTAGGAATTATTGTTTTGGGTGAATATACGTCTCTCAAAGAAGGGGATGAGGTGGAAACGACGGGAGAGTTGCTCTCCGTTCCCGTCGGAGAAGAATTTTTAGGAAGGGTTATCAATCCATTGGGAGAGCCGATCGACGGGAAAGGAGCAATTCACGCCAAAAAAAAATGCCCGATTGAAAAAATTGCTCCGGGCGTTATTTTTAGGGCCCGCGTCACCACCCCTCTGCAGACCGGTATAAAAGCAATTGACGCCTTAATCCCGATTGGCAGGGGGCAACGGGAACTTATCATCGGAGACAGGAATACGGGGAAAACTGCAATTGCCGTTGATACGATTATCAACCAAAAAAAGGAAGGAGTTTTTTGTATTTATGTGGCTATCGGACAAAAAGCGTCGCGCATTGCTCATGTTGTAGCTGATTTAATCAAATATAAAGCGCTTGACCACACCATCGTCATAGCTGCATCAGCTTCCGACCCCATTTCCTTTCCGTATCTTGCTCCCTATGCGGGGTGTGCCATGGGTGAATATTTTATGGATAAAGGCAAAGACGCTCTTATCATCTATGATGATTTGTCAAAGCATGCATGGGCGTATCGTCAGATATCCCTGACCCTGAAACGGCCTTCAGGGAGAGAAGCATATCCTGGAGATGTTTTTTATCTCCATAGCCGGCTTTTGGAGCGGGCATGCCGCATGGATGATAAACACGGCGGAGGGTCACTCACGGCTCTTCCTATCATAGAAACACAGGCAAATGATGTGTCAGCATATATTCCTACCAATGTTATTTCCATAACCGACGGACAAATTTATCTTGAACCGGACTTGTTTAACGCAGGCCAGAGGCCGGCTCTGAACGTCGGAGTCTCCGTATCCAGAGTCGGTGGGGATGCACAAATTAAGGCAATGAAGAAAGTTGCGGGAAGTCTGAAACTTGATTTAGCCCAATACCGGGAACTGGCAGCATTTGCACAATTTTCTTCTGATCTAGATCTAGTAACCAAAAAGCAAATTGACCGCGGATCCCGTATGGTGGAACTCCTCAAACAAGGGCAATATATACCGATGCCTGTGGAAAAGCAGATTTGTGTTATCTGGGCGGGAACATCCGGATATTTGGATACTGTCCAGATAGCTAAAATTCCCGGATTTGAACAATCGTTTCTTGCATTTCTGGAAAGCAGGTATCAGAAAATTCTTCCTCTTATAAAAAAGGAAAAAATAATTACTCCGGAAATTGAAAAGGAATTAACCAAAGCAATTGAAGAGTTTCTTAAGGAGTGGAAATAATATATGGCTAGTATCAGACTTTTGCGCGGCCGCATCAAATCTGTAAAAAATATAGCCCAAATTACAAAAGCTATGGAGATGGTAGCTGCATCAAAAATGAAAAAGGCCCAGGCCCAGGCTCTTAGCGGCAAGCTGTATGCTCAGAAAATATTTGATATGGTTATGGAACTGGGAGAAAAATCAGATTCACGTCATCATCCGTTATTAACCAAGCCCGCTCAAACGACAGGCAGGCGGCTTATACTCCTTTTGTCTACGAACAAGGGGTTATGCGGATCGCTCAACACTAACCTTTTGAGGTTTTTTCTGGAGACGTATCCGAATGTGAATGCCCATGACTATGTCTCGATTGGGAAAAAAGGTGCGAATCTCTTGGTGCGCATGGGAGGATCCTTGATTGCTGATTTTTCACAAAGCAATACGTTTGTTGAAACTGTTCCTGCATTGGCTGATTTAGCGGTTTCCGGATATCTTTCCTATAAATATGACGGAGTTGATTTGGTATGGAATGAATTTTTTTCTGCACTAAAACAGCATCCTGTAAAAAAAACAATTCTTCCTTTGACGATGGCATTTGAGCAGACGAAGTCTACCGCACAAAATCATGAATTTCTTATAGAACCCACCATTTCAGAGGTATTTGACCGGCTGCTTCCGCATTACATAGAAAATCAGATCAGGGATGCCATTCTGCAGGCTGAGGCAAGTGAGCATTCAGCCCGCATGATCGCCATGAGAAATGCAACGGATAATGCCAGATCACGTATCGATGATCTGACGCTTATGTACAATAAAGCGCGCCAGGAAAAGATTACCTACGAAATATCCGATATGATAACTGCCCGGATGACCATGTCATAAAGCATGTAAAGGAGACTGTATGAAAAAAAATATAAGAAAACAGCAAAAACAATCCATGAAAGGCGTTATTGTTCAGGTCATGGGTGCGGTAGTTGACGTGCAGTTTCCTTTTGAATATCTTCCTTCCATATATGAAGCACTGCATGTTCAGACAAAATTCACCGATTCCGGAATTCTCGTTTTGGAGGTAGCTTCCCAGATCGGCGACCATCGCGTTAAAACTGTAGCTCTTGGACCTACGGACGGACTTAAACGAGGTACAGAAGTCAGTGCAACCGGCGCTCCTATTACCGTCCCTGTGGGCAAAAAAACCTTAGGAAGACTTTTTAATGTCGTGGGGAATACAATCGATCAAAAAGGAGAAGTAAAAACAGGGAAAATGTATCCAATACACAGGAACGCTCCCGCATTTACCGACCAAAGCACAAAACTGGAAATTCTGGAAACCGGTATTAAAGTCATTGACCTGATAGCGCCGTTTGTAAAAGGAGGGAAAGTCGCAATTTTCGGAGGAGCAGGAGTCGGCAAAACCGTTCTTATTCAGGAACTTATCCATAATGTTGCGGAAGTTCATGGAGGAGTATCCGTATTTGCAGGAGTCGGCGAACGATCCCGCGAAGGAAATGATTTATACCGCGAAATGAAGGAGTCGGGAGTTATACATAAAACCGCCATGGTGTTCGGTCAGATGAACGAACCTCCGGGATCCAGGCTTCGAGTAGCATTAACAGGGCTCACAATGGCTGAATATTTCCGGGATGAAGAAGGGCAGGATGTTCTTTTGTTTATTGACAACATATTCCGTTTTGCCCAGGCTGGCAGTGAAGTTTCAGCACTTCTTGGACGCATTCCTTCAGCCGTCGGGTATCAGCCCACTCTTGCCTCAGAAATGGGAGCTCTGCAGGAACGTATAACTTCTACAAAAAAAGGGTCCATAACGTCAGTTCAGGCAGTCTATGTGCCGGCTGATGATTATACGGATCCGGCGCCTGTTGCTACGTTTGCTCATTTGGACTCATCTATTTCTTTGGAACGATCGATTGCAGATCAGGGACTCTACCCTGCAGTTGATCCTTTATCCTCCAATTCCCGGATATTGGAGCCCGGTACAGTGGGGAAAGAGCATTATGAAGTGGCTCGGGGAGTGCAGCGGGTGTTGCAAAGGTATAAGGATCTTCAGGATATTATCGCAATCCTGGGGATGGAAGAGCTAAGTGATGAGGATAAACAGACGGTTACGCGCGCCCGTAAAATCCAAAGGTTTCTGACACAGCCTATGTTTGTTGCTGAAGCATTTACGTCAAAGCAGGGGAAATACGTAAAACTCTCGGAAACCGTTCGCGGTTTTAAGGAAATTCTTGAAGGAAAACATGACGCTAAAAACGAACAGGCATTTTATATGATCGGAAACATTGATGAGGTGAAATAATGTATGCATTCAATTCTTTTAGAAATCATAACGCCCCAAAGAAAAGCATTTGCAGAAAATGTTAACGCCGTCTATGTACCGACGGCAAACGGAAGAATAGGAGTGTTACCGAAACACCTTCGGCTGTTTACTAGCCTTACTGAGGGGGAGATAAAAATTACGTACGGAGGAAAAGACTGGTATCTGGCAATCGGAGGCGGATTCATGGAGGTGACAAAGGAAAAAATTTCCATTCTCGTATCCCGTGCGGTTCATGCTGACGAGATTAATGAATCTGAACTTAAAAAAGCCCAGGAGGAAGCCAAAGATAAAATCCGTCAAAAAGGGAAAACAGAAGAGCGCACTGAGGCACTTGCTTCCCTCAGACGGTCTTACCTGGAACTGAAAGTCCTTGGGCACCACAAACACCGTCAGATGCCGTCCATGCCTTCTGTCTCCTAAATCTTGACTGATGTGTCTCATTTTGGTATCTTTAACTATGCCCGGTTGTGAATCTTCGATTACAAATACGCTTATCGTAAATCCGCATGTTCGGAATATTTTGATCATCGTTATGAAAGGAAGGTTAAGATTTGGGTAATCCCTTTGTAAAAAGGGATATCGAAGATCTACTATCGGGTATGCTCACCAAATTTATCTTTGTCTCCGGTGGAGTAATATCGGGCTTAGGAAAAGGCAATACTACAGCCGCAATAGCACTTCTTCTTCAAAACAGAGGATATAAAGTCACTCCGGTGAAATGCGAAAACTACCTCAATATCGACGCCGGGCTTATCAATCCCATTGAACACGGGGATCCGTATCTGTTGGATGACGGAACAGAGGCGGATATGGACATGGGAACATACGAAAAGTTCCTGGGTAAAGACATGCACCGGTACAACTTCATAACCATGGGGCAGATTTATAAAACCGTTATTGATAAGGAACGGAATTTCGGGTATAACGGCGAGGATGTTGAGGCAATTCCCCATGTAACGGACGAAATCATCAAAAGAATTAAAGAGGCCGGGGTAAAAGATCAGGCAGAAATTGTGGTAATAGAGCTGGGGGGGACAGCCGGAGAATATCAAAACATGTTGTATTACGAGGCATCCCGGATTCTTTCCCATGATAAGAAAAATACGGTTATTCATGTCCACGTCAGTTATCTCCCCACACCCTCCCATCTGGGTGAACCGAAGACCAAACCAACCCAACTGTCTGTACGAACTCTCAATTCCATGGGGATTCAGCCGGATTTTATTGTAGCGCGCGCTGAAAAACCGGTAGATGAGAGGAGAAGAGCGCGGTTTGCGCTTTTTTGCAACGTTGAACCGGAAAATATTATCAACAATGTTGACCTTGAAAGCCCGTATGAAACACCGATTCTTTTTGCCCAACAACGGTTTGATGAAAAAATTTTATCCATGCTTAATCTCCCGGTATCTCCACTTCATATGGAAGAGTGGAAAGAAATGATTGGGAGGACAAAAAAGAAAAACAACAAAAAAATTACTATTGCCATAGTCGGCAAGTATTTTGCCACAGGCGAATATCAGCTGAGGGACAGCTATGCAGCGCTTTTGGACGCAATAGATCATGCAAGCTGGGAACAGGATGTGAAAACACAAACAACATGGGTTCAATCGGAAAAACTGGAAAAAGGAGTAGTGACTGATCTGGAAAATGCTGACGGTATCATCGTTCCAATAGGATGGGGACCCCGCGGAGTTGAGGGAAAGATTAAGGCAATTGAGTATGCTCGCATGCATAAAATTCCCTATCTTGGACTTTGTTATGGCATGCAGCTGGCGGTTGTTGAGTATGCCCGCAATGTTCTTGGACTCAGTGATGCGCATACGACAGAATGCAACTCTGAAACGACTCATCCGGTCATATACACGAATAAAGGTCAGGATGAGAATATCAAGCGAAGGGCATACGGAGGAACCATGCGGTTAGGCCGATGGGACTGCCAAGTGGTAAAAGGGACGATAGCAGACCAAAGCTATACTCGGTTTAAAGGCTTCGATAAACCTGATGAACGGATTGTCGGGGAACGCCACCGCCACCGGTATGAATTTAACGGCGCATACAGGAAGCAATTTGAAAAAAAAGGACTGATTATTGCTGGAAAATCCATAGTGGAAAATCTGGTTGAAATTATTGAATTGCCCAAAAACGTTCATCCGTTTTTCGTGGGAACTCAGTTTCATCCCGAATACCGCTCCCTGCCATTAAAGCCCCATCCCCTGTTCCTCTCCTACATCCGCGCTTGTGCCAAGCACGCATAGCTGATAAAATACGTTAATCTACAGTATGGCAAATTGTGCAACATGGATATCCAAAGACGGGGATTCAAAAAAATCCGTTACATTTAATGTAGGGGATAGCATCCGCGTGCACTACACGCTTATAGAAAAAGAGAAGATTGCAGGAAAAACAAAGCGTGAAGTGAAGCTGGAAACACATGAGAGAACGCAAATTTTTGAAGGAATCGTGATAGCCCTCAAAGGCAGCCGGGAAAACCGGATGGTTACGGTACGGAAAATAGGGATCGGCGCCATCGGAATCGAGCGCATATTCCCGCTTGTTTCTCCGTGGATTAAAAAAATTGAAGTAAAAAAACACGGGGAAGTCCGGCGGGCAAAATTGTATTACCTGCGCAGTCGGTCGGGTAAATCAGCCACCAAAATCAATGAATCCACAAGCCTGCCACAAACAGAACCTCGGTAAACACGGTGAATCACTTGCCTGTGACTATCTGGAAAAGCATGGTTACGGAATCATAGACCGCAATTTCAAAGCCCGATACGGAGAGATTGACATTATCGCAACGAAGGATAAAATTCTGGTTTTTATTGAAGTAAAAACCCGGATTAATCAAAAGTACGGATCTCCCGAGGAAGCAGTAACTCCAAGAAAGATCAAGGAGGTGATAGCCACCGCTGCCTATTACTCACTCCTTCATTCGGATCTGCCGACATCCCACAGGATCGATGTTATTGCTATTCAATTATTCCCTGACCGGACCATTCAGGATCTCCGGCATATTGAAAATATTACGCAGTGATTTTTCCTCTTCTGTTTTTTGACTGATTTGCTATGATGTAATGAATATGACACTTCAGAAAAACCGCATATATATCCCCTTGCTCCTTTTCCTTCTGACGTTTGCTGTTTCAGGTTACTTTTCCACAATCGGCATAGACCCCCACCATGACGGCATCATGTTCAAACCTGCCCTTGACGTGGCTAACGGAAAAATGCTTTTTAAAGATACGTTTTCCATGTTTAATGTTTTGTCTCTACTTATTCAGGGGGCAGCGCTTCTTATATTCGGGAAATACCTTATCACGATAAAACTCTGCAATGCTTTTTTCTACGGTCTTATTTCCGTACTTGTATATAGTATTTTTAAACGGTTTCTTCCACGGTCAGTCGTTGTGGCGACGGTAATTCTTTGGATATTTTCAGCTCCGTATTTTTTGTGGACTTTTTTGGCATGGTCTACGGTATATGCTTTGTTTTTCCTCTTAGCCAGCCTCTATTTTCTTATTCTTTCCATTGAGAAAAAAGACAAAAAAGCTTTTATCTTACTGTCCGGAATTTGTGCTGCATTCACGTTTTGGACCCGCCAGAATATAGGTATAGTCCTCTGCCTTATGTTCATGGCATTTTTCTTCTATGAGGGGATACTGCGTGCTGTTTCATTAAAGGAATCCATACGGCGATCCTTACTGTTTTTATCCGGACTATTCGTAATATCATCCGTCATCATTCTCTGGCTTCTTACAAATGGCGCATTGAACGATTGGTGGCTCCAGTCGTTTGTCCATCCGCATCTCTGGAGTATACCGGTTACGCAAAACTATACATTTCAGCTGATACTTCAGAACCTGTTTCCCGTAACATATAGCCAAAGCCCCGTATCTCTTTGGTTTCTCATGCCCATCATCACGCTCTATGTATTTCTGAAATATGTTATTGTATCTCTTTATTCACCAAAATCAGTATCCGCACGAACCGTTCTTGCTTGTATTTTCATCAGCATTGCTGCCTGGACGGAATACTATCCGATTGTGTGCTACCGGCATGTATACTGGGGAGCAACTGTCATGTTCGGGACATTCGCACTTTTTGTCTATCATCTGGCCAAAGACATCTCTGGGCCTTTTACTAAAAAATCCACTCTCATCACCAACTGTTTAACTATTCTTTTTTTACTGATTGTATTCTATCCTGAAGTATCATACCGGATCACAGAAGGAATAAAAAAAAGCCAAGCTCAATATACTGTTCTTACCGCGCCTTCCGTATTGCAGGGGATGCGGGTAACGGAGAATGAGGCAGACTATTATACCCGTATGGCCTCTGAAATCAGTTCATTTCTGGACAACAATCCGGGGAAAAACGTGATAAATCTTACGATGGACGCACTGTATCTGACCTTTGACCAGAGAATTCAGAATATCCATCCGGCCTACGTAAATTTGATGTTTCTCAATTCTGACGTTTATCCAGCATATTGGAGAACGTATGAAACGTATTGGCAAAAAAACCAGCCTCTCATCATCACATACGGAGAGTTTGTACCGCCCGGCTACTGCAAAGATATCCAAATTCCTGAAATGTATGGCACGTATCTCGTAAAACCGTGTTGATGATGGGAGCTTCTCCAGAAGAGAGTTTTTGGGGTACTTTCAGTGAATAATCATAGTATAACTGGTATAATCATAGGACAGGGTCGGTAGCTCAATGGTCCGACGAGCCGACCTAATGTCGGCTGATCGGACTCCGACTTTACGTCGGAGTAGAAATGCTATGCATGGTTATGTATATATTTTAAGAAGTTTAAAAAATAATCGATTTTACATTGGAAGTACAATAAACGTCGATAAAAGAATACAAAAGCATAATACTGGTTTTGTTCAATCGACAAGAAATAGTCATCCATATAAGATAGAATTAATTCAAGAATATAGGACAATAAAAGAAGCAAGACAGATTGAGTATAAGATAAAAAAGCTTAAGAGACGTGATTATATTGAAAAAATGATTTTAGAAAAATATATTAAATTGGGTCGGTAGCTCAATGGTAGA
>DPYI01000051.1 GCA_003545435.1 Patescibacteria group bacterium
TCAAGGTTTTGAGATGAGTTCTAATAGAAATGAAAGGGTCTGTCAGATGATTGGCGGTCAGTATGTATCATGTACTTCCTCTTGTCTTCCCAATGAAATATGCCCTTCCGTTTGTAGTCCCTCTAAATGCGAAATATTTAGTAAAACAAAAATATCAGAAATATTTGTCAATCAGATTCGGATTGTATGATTATTCCAGCAAACTGTATTTCTGTTTACAAAGAAGAGTTAGCTTTAAAAAATCTTCAGCCACCGTCCAAAGGAAAAGAACATATATGCGACAATTTAAAACCTGTTTGTCAACAAGGAAACTGCACAACAGAATTTATCAAAAATTGATAAAATAGATTCGAACCGGAGGTGAGAATCTAGGGAGCACCGTCTTTTGGTGCGGAAATACCCGAAAAAGCACTAGTCCCGCAGTAAAATTTGGCATTCATGCGTTAATTTAGATATTTTTAATATTATGTTCAAAAACAAATTATTTTTGATTATTGAAACCGCTTATTTATTTATTTTCCCTTTAATTTTGTTACGCTTTTATCCAGTCTTAATTCATTACCGCATTTATGTGTTGATGAGCAGCCTCATATATATTTTTATTGTGGTTTATTCTCAGAAAATTACCCTGAAACTTCTCGGATTTAATTCGAGTACATTCATTCTGGCAGTAAAGGCTCTTTTTATACCAACTCTGTTTAGTATGTTACTGACTTATATTTTTTTTCAGTTCGCAAAAAAATGGTTGATAATACCTTTACTTGTTGAAGAAATTCGAACTCCCTCGATAGCCGTTTCCGCTTTAACGTATATTTTTATTTCGGCTCCACTCCAAGAATTTGTGTATCGCGGATACTTAGTTTCCAGACTGGAAGTCGTTTCTCATAATGAGATTTTTATAAAACTTTATAGTGCAATAATCTTTATGGTAATTCATACACCGTTTCACAATTGGTTTTTACCATTGGGTTCACTTATTTTGGGCTTACTCTGGACTAGTAATTTCCTTAAATATAGGAATGTTTATGCCTTAATGCTGAGTCATACTCTCATCGGTGCAACGTATATTTTTTTGATGGGTATGAGATAAAAGGGGTCCGTAATCGACCTACTCAGGAAACAATGAAATTAATAGAATTTGTACATCAGTATCTCTACCCATTTTATATCAGACTGTGGGCTGAAAGATTTTTTAAAGTTAAAGAGGGACAAATTGTTGTTGATGCCGGAGCTTACTTAGGGGGTTTTTCCATTTACGCTGCAAAAAAAGTTGGTAAAAGAGGTAAAGTTTTCGCTTTCGAGCCTGATCCTAAAAATTTGAAAACACTTAAAGAAAGTATTAAAAAATCTAACCTGAAGAATATTGTTTTAATTAACAAAGCACTCGGTGATACTGTAAGAGAAGTAAAATTGGAAAGCGCCAATCATTATTCTTCTATTGTTATTAAGACGTCAAAAAAAACAATTTTAGAGGTACAACAAACAACTCTTGATAATGAAATGAAAAATCTAGGAATTAGTAAAGTACACTTCATCAAAATGAATATAGAGGGGGCTGAAGTAATAGCGGTAAGAGGCGCATTACAAACACTAACTAACGTTGAACATATAGCTATATCCTGTCATACAGTTAACGGGAAAAGTACTGCGAGTGTAATAGAACCATTATTAAAGCAATCTGGATTTAAAACTAAAGTTTTGAAGAGAAGAAAAATTATAATTGATTTCGGACATATTGATATTTATGGATTCAGATAGATAAATGTTTTTTAGGGAAGTTCTTGTCCGCGTACGGGAAGGGTAGGACAAGGACACTTATTGAGTTATAATGATAAGAGGGTCCGTGACCGGCCTGCTCAGATGATTGCTTTCTTTCCTAACAATACACAATAATAATATAATTTATCTTTGCCACATTATTTCGCATATGCGAAATAATGTGGCATTTGTATATCTTTAGGATCTTCAGACACGCGGAAAGAAATCAACCTATCTATGCTACATCCAACCCGAAATATGTTCTGTATGCGCTATCATCTTCAATCTGTTCAACAAGCCAATACTTGATTTCCGCACGTATGCCAAAATATGAACGAAGGTACTCTATCTCGTCAAAACATGGATATGGAATAATATAGACGCTTTTCTGCACTTGGTAAAATCCCAATTTTTTCACCATCCGACGCATCGCTTCCTGCTCGTGTTTCCTCCCGACTTCAATATCGTAAAGAATGACGCGCCACTTTCCATCCCACTTTTTTGGTTTCGAGATTTTTAAATCATCTAGTGCAAAATTCAATAATTTACTCTTTCCTTGTCTGGTAATGCAAAATGCCTCTTGACCGTTTATCACCTTTACTTCAATAACGTTCTGCTTTTCCAAACGGCGTAATGTCTGCTTTAGATACGATGTGTTAAATAATTTCCAATTAGTATTTTCCTTATTCATCTCTCTCAAAATCTCTTTTGCCATTGTCGTACCAAACCGGGGAGACAAAAGTGATGCGGCAATAGAAGTACCAGCGCCTATATATAACAGCACGCGTTTTGCCGATGCATAGGAATATTGACGGTCGTTTCTATCAATTGCTTCAAGGAGTTTTTTGCATATATTCGCAACATATATATCTGTTTTTTCTATCGAAGCACTATTTTCTGTCTTCATCATAATAATCAACTCCCCTTTCTTTTCAGCTTACCACATTATTTCGCATATGCGAAATAATGTGGTATCCATTCATTGTGTTCATTATGATGGGAGGCGGATGAATTTTTCTTTTTGGACAGCAAGGCCGTCTTTTACGAGACTTGCGATTCGCTCTTCAAAAAAAGATTTTGGTTTTTTGAATGTTTTAACCAATTCTTCAAGAAGCGTCTCATGCTCATATTTTTTCTCCCGCAAGAGATCCATAATTCTTCCCCGATAAAAGCGGTTTGACTGGTAAAAAGGTATTGATTTGTTTTTCTTTTTGATCTTTGATTTTTGATCTTTGATTTTGAGCTGCGAATCAGCTCCAAAGTCCATCATCGCTTGGTGCCATTCCCAGGATTTACCTCGGGGTAAGATCTTATCGGCAACCTCCTGAATAACCTTTTCCGGCTGTTTTTGGTCCTGAAAGAAGAAATTGGTAATGATCTTCCTTATATTAGTATCTACCATGGCCATGTCTTTTTTGAAGCTAAACACGAGTATTGCCCGGGCGGTATACCTGCCAATTCCGGGCAGCCTCACCAAAGCCTCTTCTGAGACTGGAAAAATCCCATTGTGGAGCTCTAAAATGGCTTGGGCAGTCTGTTTGAGGTAGAGAGCGCGCCTGTTATACCCCATACCCTTCCACAGACGTAAAACGTCTGATGTTTTTGCGCGAGCCAATAAGTGTACTGTTGGGTATGCCTCGATAAACTCGATATATCGCGTGAGTACACGCTCCACCTGCGTTTGTTGGAGCATGACCTCTGAAACCATAATTTTATATGGGTCAAACGTATGGCGCCAGGGAAGGTCGCGTTTGTTCGCCTTCCACCAATCGAAAATCATCTGTTGGAACGATTGAATATATTTTTTTGACAGAGGCATGTTCTAATTTTCAATTTTCAATGACCAATTTTCAATAGTTCCTGCTTTGCAGGAAAAAGGTTGAAAATCATCAAAAAATAGATTCCTGCTTTCGGGAGGAATGATAGATAACTTTAAGGCAAAGGAGATGGGACTGATAGGACATATAAGACTAATAAAATAATAAATAAATTACGATTTGGGTGTAGCAGTCGGTCGGGCGGGCAGGTCAAAATCCTTAACCTCTGTTACTTCAGTTATCGTACTGTTGATGCTGTCCCACAACCCCCGCACCCTGACCCTGTGACCGACAAGAACCGCACCCTGCGTTATCCATGCTCCGGTGCGGTTAATAAAGCGGGTGCTTCCGGATACAGCAACGGTCTGGTCATGACGCTTTATGGTGCTCATAACCCACCCGCCTGAAGAGAGCGATTTCACCGTGCCGAAAAACACGCCGTACCGCTTTTGTATAGAAATATTCCGTATGAGTCTGGCCTGAATCTCCGTCATTTCCTCACTGGTCCATTTCCCGTGAATATTCAATACGTCGTTGACACTCATTTCCGCAAAATCTGATTTTCCCCAAAACTTCCGCCGCCACTGCGTGGATCCGTCGAACGCAACCGTGTATTCTTTCCCGTTATCTCCTTTTACCGTAAAAGAATTTGTTCCTTTCCCCAGTACCGTTGCTTTGATGAGAGCTGCTCTTGTACGCACCCATGCATTCACCCCTGACAGGGTAGCAATTCGTTCCTGAATTATCTCTTTCCGCTCTTCCTGTATTTGTTTCCGGACCTGCTGAACCGGCAGGGCGACTGCATAGACAGGAATGGTAATAAAAAGTGCTATCCCGATACTCAGTGCTATTCCGACATATGTTTTTCGCATATATTCCTCCTTAAAAAATAGCGTAATTTTTATTCTGATGTTTCGTACATGATGGTAATTTCCGTTTCCCCGACGTTGCCGCTTACATCATTGGCAACAACCATGATGGGATTTTCTCCTTCTTCCAGGGTCAGTCCAACGGAAAAATTCCCCTGGGCATCCGCAACCGTTTCTTTATCATTGGCAAATACTTCTGCCTGAGCTACTGTCTTTCCCCGAAGCGTTATATAGGGAGAAGTTACTGTCGACCCGTCCGATGGAGAAATAACCTGAACAAAAAGGGATGTTTCAACCGCTCCCATATTCTGTTTTGTTTCAAGAGGAGGCAATGAGAGAATGTTTTTCCCGCTCTCTGTCAGAGTTTCTGCCGACTCTTTCCAATTCTTCGATTCCGTCAGGCGTTTATTGAAATAGGAAAATCCGGTGATGCCGGCGATGATAAAAAGGGTGACAAGAACAGAAAAAGAAATAACGAGTATGTTCTTCATGTATTCCTCCTTCCCGGTATTATAGTACAATACTATCATGAAATGTGGAATAGTCGCTCTTATCGGGCGCCCCAACACGGGGAAATCAACGCTCGTCAACAACATCATCGGACAGAAAGTTTCGATTACGTCCCCTAAACCGCAAACCACCCGCTTCCCTATACAGGCAGTGTTTGAAGATGACCGGGGGCAGATTGTTTTTGTGGACACCCCGGGAATATTTGCACGATCATCAAATCCGCTCTCCCAACGACTCAATAGTGCTGCCCAATCGGAACTCTCAAAAAATATAGACCTGATCCTCTACCTGGTGGATCATACCAGAGAGCGCGATCTAGAGGAAAACCGTGTTCTGGGTATCGTACGAAAAGCAACGATTCCCAAAATTATGGTCATCAATAAAATCGATATAAAAAGTCCGACACACATCATCCAGTATGAATTCATGAAAGAGGAATTTTCGGAAGTAATAGAAATATCGGCACTTTTACATAAAAATCTCACTACGCTCCTTGACCGCATTTTTTCCTATCTTCCCCAACGCCCTCCCTTGGTTGACACCGCATCACTTGTTCATCCGGGGCTGAACATGGACAGTAAATTATTCATCGCAGAACTGATCAGGGAAAAAGCATATCTTTTTTTACGCGAAGAAGTGCCGTACACGCTCACTTCTGTTGTTGATGAAGTGACGGAGCGGCCCAATAGCGCTCTCTATATCAAAGCCCGCATTCTTACGTCAGACGACCGGTATAAAAAAATGATTATCGGAGAGAACGGCAGGATGATCAGGGAAATCGGCATGGCGACACGGAAAGAGATGGAAACTGCAACGAAGAAAAAGGTGTTTGTGGACATCACCGTAGAAACCGACCGGCATTGGATGGAGCGGATGGAATAGAAATTGGACCCCTCCTTCGCCAAGGCTTCGGCGGGCAAGCAATCCGACCAATTTACCAATTGGAAATTCTCTCTAGTGTTTCTGTTTTCCCAAGGATTTCAAGAGACTCTAAAAGCGGCGGGCCGACGGTTTTGCCGGTGATTGCCACACGAAGCTCCATAAACACGTCTTTTGCTTGTACACCTTCTTTATCTGATGCATCGCGAATTGCTTTTTCCATGGCATCATGGTTCCATTCGCTTTCCGTTAATGCTTCTATCCCTACCTTTAAAGGTGTCACCTTTAAAGGTCGCTCATATTCTTTTGGCCGCTCGAAGAAAAATCCTGCCAAACTTTCGAATTCTGCCAATGTTTTCATTCTTTCTGTAAGCAACGGAAGCACTTTTTCAATCATTTCAATAGGATATTTCCTTTTGAAGAATTCATAAATCTGAATTCTGAATTCTGAATTCTGAATTTTCCTCAGGTATTCTCCATTCATCCAGCGCAGTTTTTCCTGATCGAAAACAGGCGCTGTTGTCTGGATTTGGGAAAGGTCAAATACCTCCATCATCTCCTTAACCGAAAACAATTCTTTTCCCGAGGGATGCGACCATGCCATGAGTGCAAGATAGTTAAGCATTGCGTCTTTCAAAAATCCGCGTTTCCGGTACTCCCCGACCCACACCGGGTTTTTACGCTTACTTAATTTACTTTTATCGGGATTTCGAAGAACTGAAAGGTGCGCATATACGGGTACATCCCAGCCAAAAAATTGGTACAAAAGAATATGCTTTGGAGTTGAGGAAATCCACTCCTCACCCCGAATAACATGCGAAATCTTCATTTCATGATCATCGACAACCACCCCCAAATGATACGTGGGGTATCCGTCGGACTTCAGGATCACCTGATCGTCTATAAGTTTATTTTCAAAAGAAATATCGCCCCGAATAAGATCGTGAAACGTTGTTGTCCCGGTATCAGGGACATTCAGACGCATGACATATTTCTCTCCTGCTCTTATCCGCTTTATAGCCTCTTCATGAGGAATACGTTTGCACAGGCCGTCATACATTGGCGGCTGGTGACCCTCTTCCTGTTTTTTCCTCATTGCCTCCAATCGATCAGATGAACAAAAACAATAATATGCATGACCGTTCTCTACCAGCTTCTCAGCATATTTTTTATACATGCCTAACCGTTCAGATTGCCGATATGGAGCATACGGTCCTCCGATATCCGGTCCTTCGTCATGAGGAATACCTAACCACGTAAGCGACTCCACTATCCGTTGTTCGGATCCCTCAATGAGCCGTGTTCTGTCTGTATCCTCAATGCGGATAATAAACTGTCCTTTGTGTTTTTTCGCTACGACATAATTGATGAGAGCCGTATAGGCATTGCCGATATGGAGATCAAGACCAGTAGGAGAAGGAGCAATGCGTGTCCGAACGGGTGTCATATCGTGATCATATCACGAAAGGAATAGTTAGGGAATTTAGGATAAGACACATAAGACAAATAAGACGTATAGGACAAATATGCTCAAGACAAATACTGTATACTTTATACTGGATACGATATACTTTTTTTTCATATGGCATCCCTGACTATCACCGCATACCACACCAGGCGCGCTATCAATTGGGCGATACTCGGGCTGATTGCCTATCTTATTTTGCGGTTAAGCTGGGGAATATTTGCCGCCATTTGGCTCATGCTCTTTCCTCCTCCGCCAACGCCTGCCAATCATGCGTTCGGCAAACTCCCCGCGATACAATTTCCTAAAACAACGGAGCCGACGGATCTTCGGTACCGCCTGGAAACGGTTGAGGGCTATGTTCCTCCTGCATCCGAATCGGCAATGGTATTTTTTATGCCGAAAAATCCCGCAAACCTGCTGGCTCTGACAAACACGAAGGAATTTGCCAAACAGCTGGAATTCGCCAATGAACCGGTGCAGGAATCAAAATACCTCTACATATTCACTGATCCGCAGGAACCGTTGCGGCAAATGCAATACGATATCGTATCGAAAAATTTTACCTTACGGTATCTTTACCGGCAGGACCCGTCGCTTTTTACCGAGCGCGATGTACCGCTTGCCCAAACCGCGCTTATGGAGGCTCAGGGCATACTCCAGAATTTTCAGCTGTATCCGTCTGATATAGCCGACGGGTCAACTCATGTTCAATTTCTGAAATTCTCAGGAGACACACTTATTCCTACAACCAGCCATTCACAGTCGGACGCTTTGCGGATCGATTATTTCAGGGGAGACATTGCTGCAACTAAAATTTTCTACCCAAATCCTGACCAAGGTCCGATTACGTTTATCTATTCCGGATCAAAGCTCTCCAAAAAACGGCTTTTGGAATTTACCTATAATTACTGGCCTATCGATCCCCTAACGACCGCTACCTATACGCTCAAAACCAGCACACAGGCATGGCAGGAACTCCAAAGCGGTGGCGCATATATCGCGCGTTTCCCGAAAGGAGACAAAAAAGACGTCATCATCAGAAAAATATATCTGGGATATTATGATTCACTGGAATCGCAGACATATCTGCAGCCGATCTTTGTATTTGAGGGTGATAACGGATTTATGGCCTACGTTCCTGCAGTAGCTTCCCCATGGACAGAGTAAAACAATTCAGAGTTTAAAATTCAGAGTTCAGAATTGATTTTCATTTATTCTGAATTCTAGATTCTGAATTCTAGATTCATTTCCCCATCTCTTCCCATCGGTAATTGTCAAATACCCAATCAATGAGTTTGATGGTGTCTCCGAACCGATCCCTGCTATGAAGAACGACAAGAATAATTTTCCGGTTGTTCCGTTCAACATACGTAATAAGATTTTCTCCCGCGGCTTCGGTCCACCCGGTTTTGATGCCTCCTACTCCCGGAATTTTTCCTAACAGCTGATTGATGTTTGACAGCTTGTGGAAGTACACATGATTCACATCGGAAACCGTAATCTGGGGGATAGCCACCATCTTTGCAATGGTTTTATTCTGTATCGCAGCAAGAGCAAGAAGCGATAAATCTCTCGGTGTCACCTTATGTTCTCCTCCGTCAAATCCCATGGGGTTGGTAAAATAGCTTTGATCCATGTGAAGCGCTTGTGCTTTTTTATTCATGAGATCAATAAATTTGTCTCCCCCCTGTGGGTAGTGCTGGGCAAGAGTAAACGCTGCATCGTTGCCCGACTGAATAAGGGCTCCATACAGAAGATTTTCAACAGTTATTTTTTCTCCCGCAATAAGCCCCATCGATTGACCGCTTGCAGATACCGATGCCACCGTTACAACATCCTCAAGATTATATACGTCAAGTGCAACAAGCGCGGTCATAAGTTTTGTGGTTGAAGCAGGAGACAGAAGCATATCATCATTGCGCTTGTATAAATACACATGGGAATCAACGTCCACCACCACCACACCGGCTGCAGATACCTCGTCGCCCGGGTATACACCGGTAGTATTTACCGGATAGGGCGCCGGAGACGGAATAGGCATCGGAGGCGTGGGGGTAGAATTGAAAGATATCTCTTTTATCAAAAGGTCTTTTTTATTATTCACCAGATGAAAAAGAGGTATAAGAAGGATAAGAAAGATAAGAAAGATAAATCTCAGCCACAAAAACGGCGATTTTCGGCTACTATAGTGAAAAAAGGACGATGGCCGGGCCATGTGTATCATTGTACGTTCCTTTTTCCCGCTTGACAAGAATTGATGTTGTCTGATATAAAACAATGCGAGTATTATGAACAACCAATCTGTGCATTGTATCCGTATTATGACCCTCCCTGTCGAAGGAGAGGTTGGGTGGTGAAAAAAAATCACCAGTGTATTAAAAAACCAACCTCCTTCCAAAAAAGGAGGTTTTTTTATTACGATAACAACATAATGATCCATATGAGTAATCAAGAAAATCGAAAACACAATACAAGCATCGTCACCGGACGAATTGATGGAAAATTTCTACAGAATGGTGATCCTCGGGGAGGTGGAGAACATAGCGTTGTTATTCATTCACAAGAATTCCATCAAGCAATCACGGTTTCTCTCCAAGAAGTTTGGGCAAGACTTGGTCTTACAGATAATCCTATACTCTATGAAAATATGGGGCCTGCAGTCATACCATTACTTAAGGAGACAGCACATGTTTTTGACCATCACGGTAGACTAAAGGCTATAAAGGAAACAATATTTAACCAAGATGGTTCTATTCAATCTGAAGCAAGATATCAAACACGGTAATCATACATTATTTCAATCACTGAATATCTTTCACCTTTAGCTGTAACTGCCGGTTTCCATTCCACTCATTCAGGTCAATGGTGTAAGCAATATCAACCGGCTGATCCGGTTTGAGGTCATCGGAAAAACTAGCGTGGTTGAAAAAGACGGCGTCAAACGTTGCATTGTTACATTGTTTCACTCGCCTCGCTGAAAATTTCGAGTCGAAGCGGGTTGCTCTATTGTTAGAAGAAATACGGAATTTCAGGTGTTTGCCGTCTAATCCGATTTTCCGGAAATCCATAACTTTTACTCCTTTTGACAAAAAAACAGGGTCGGGATTGCCAAAGCCGAAGGGCTGCAGCTGTTGGAGCTGTTCATACAACTCTTCGGTTACCTCTCCAAGCGGAAGCTCAAGGTCAATCGGCACCGGACGCTTGAGCATGGCATCCGTAATCTCCTTTTGAGCCAGCTTTTCAAGCTGTTCCTGAAGTTCCTGCAATTTCTCAGTTTTAACAGTAAATCCGGCTGCCAGCGGATGGCCTCCCACGTCTACCAGAAGGTGAGAAAAAGATCTGATAGCCTCAACGACGTCAAATCCTTTGATGGACCGGGCTGAAGCTTTGCTTATGTCCTCTCCAATGGATACAACAATGCTTGGCAGGTAATATGTTTCCACGAGTTTGCCGGCGACCAATCCGATAATACCCTGGCTGTACGACTGGTGGGCGACGAACAGGAGTTTTTTCTTGATTGTCTCCCCATATTCCCTTTGAACATACTCTTTGGCGTGAATCGTCGTATCGAGAGTCAGCTGTTGACGCTCACGGTTTGTGAGCCCAAGCTTTGATGCAAGCTGCACAGCTTTCTCCCGACTGTTCGTGCACAAAAGCCTCAGGCCGTCGAGGGCATGTTCCATCCTCCCCATGGCATTCAGGCGTGGGGCGAGCATGTGGGAGATGCTGTAGGCAGTCAACTGATCCTTCCTCACCCCTGCTTCCTCCATGAGAGAAAGAAGTCCTACGCGATTGGTTTTTCTCAATTCCTCAAGCCCGTATTTGGCTATCGATCGATTGGTGCCCAAAAGAGGCATCATATCCGCAATCGTACCTATAGCAGCTAGTGGGAGAAGTTCATAAAGAAATTGTTGCATTGGTACATTATTTAATTGTAAAGATTGCTTCTCCGCCGGCTGGCGGATCGCAATGACACGTGTGATTAGTTCTTTAGCGAGGAAAAAGGCGACGCCGGCGCCGGATAGTTTGGTTGTGTGGATAATGAGAGCGTCAGGAAGCTTTTTTGGTTTCATATGATGATCAGTGACAATGACATCCATCCCTTTTGATTCGGCATACTCAATTTCTTTGAAAGCCGTAATCCCGTGATCAACGGTAATAAGAAGTGTCGGGTGAAAGTTTTTTAAAACCGCATCAATGCCTTTTTCCGTCAACCCATACCCTTCCTCAACCCTATGAGGGACATACGGCATAATCCTGCCTCCGAGTTTATACACGGTTTCCCAAACAATAGCTCCTCCTGTTAATCCGTCCGCATCATAGTCCGTATACACGACAATGGATTCTTTTGTTTTGATTGCTTTCAGTATTCTGGTAATTGCTTTTTTCATACTTTTTTCATCAAGGGAAACATCCGCCAAAGATAATTGATCGGGATGTTTAGGGTGAAGAAATGCTTCTATATCTTTTTTTGAACTTATCCCGCGGTTTCGAAGTATAGTAATAAGAATGTCCTCATCATTCCATTTTTTCATGGCCTCTATGGTATCATAGAACCAACGACGTTGTCGTTGGTAAATCCGAAGCACGAAATCCGAAATTCGAAANNGTTTCGTATTTCGATATTTGGATTTCGAATTTTCACAATGATTCCTCTCCCACCAAAAGCCCAAGCAATAATCGACACTCTTTCAAAAAAAGGTTTTCAGGCGTATGCTGTCGGAGGTTCAGTGCGGGACATCATCATGGGAAAATCGACATATGGATGGGATTTCACGACAGACGCAACTCCGGAGGAAATTCTTAAATTATTTCCTGACAGTTTTTATGATAACCAGTTTGGAACGGTAGGAGTGAAAATTTACCAATCCGACCAATCCGACCAATTAAAAAATGAAAAAGAACCCGTAGATATTTATGAAATAACAACATTTCGGAGCGAAGAGGGGTATGCGGACAGAAGACATCCGGATAAAGTAGTGTGGGGAAAAACGCTTGAAGGAGACTTAGGAAGACGGGATTTTACCATCAATGCGATCGCATATGACGGGAAGACGATATTTGATCCCTTTAATGGGATGTCTGATATTGACAATAAGATCATGAGAGCTGTCGGAAATGCTGAGAAACGGTTTTCCGAAGACGCACTCCGCCTAATGCGGGCAGTACGGATTGCCTCAGAACTCGGATTTACCATCGAAGGAGACACGTTTCAGGCCATAAAAACATTGGCAAAACTCATTACGGAAATTTCCAGCGAACGGGTTCGTGATGAACTGCTCAAGCTAATCAAAAGCGCATATGCCTCAGACGGTATCCTTATTTTGAAAAATTCGGATATCCTTTCCTATATCCTTCCTGAACTTGACGCGTCGTTTGCAATCCCGCAAAAAAGCCCGAAACGTCATCACCTCTATGATGTGGGGATGCATTCCGTCATGTCCATGAAATATTGCCCCTCGCCGGATCCTATTGTTCGTTTGGCCACACTCCTTCATGACATCGGTAAACCGCCGACGTTCAAGCAAGACCCTAATGGACTTATCACGTTTTACAACCACGAACTAGTAGGAACCAGAATTGTAAAAACCATCTGCAGCCGTCTCCGGCTCTCTAAAAATGAAACGGATAAAATCCTGACGCTTATTCGGTGGCACCAGTTCAGTGTCGATGAGAGACAAACCGATAGTGCAATACGTCGGTTTATCCGGCACGCGGGAAAAGAAAATCTTGATGATATCTTGGCGCTTAGAATCGGCGACAGGCTTGGCGGAGGAGCCAGGGAAACATCATGGCGGTTGGAACTCTTTAAAAAGCGATTGGAGGACGTACAGAAACAACCGTTTTCCGTGCGTGACCTGAAAGTCAACGGATTTGACGTCATGAAAATTTTTGACTGCCCGCCGGGACCTATTATCGGAGAAACGCTGAATGCATTGTTTGCCCAAATTGACGAGGGAAAACTGGCAAACGACCGGGATCTTCTTTTGTCTAAAATTGAGGAAATGAAAAGCAAATAAGGTTAGATTATTTATAGTAAATGGGTCCTGGCGTACGTTCTTCCCCGTCCGACGTCCTCGTCCCGCAAACCACTCTGGTGCTTTAATNNCGTCTTCTGACCACATGAATATCTATCGTTGTTACCGCTGGGATATATGTAGCAGATTGCGGAACTGCGGGCGCTCGACGGGGGTCCCCAAACGTACACCACCCATTCTTATTTGTAAATGAATAACATATTATGATTTACGTTAGGATAAACAAAATTCATTCCGAATTTTATAAGAACGGGTGACACGAACGAGGGCATCCCGCAAACACCCGCAATAGCGTGCAGCTGTCAAAAGCGTAGGACTCGTGTATCCAACGGCCATCCGGGAGAAAGGAAATTCAACAACATCTCCGCGTTCATGAGGATGTTTGCGGGACACGCGAGTGGCAGGACCCGTTTATAATTATTCGGCAGTTAGTTTAAAACTTTCCACTCTTATTTCGTTCCCATCTATCTAAAAGAAGCAAAACCGGTGTAGCCACAAACGGCGATGAATAGGTCCCTGTGATTGTTCCTATAAGGAGTGCAACAGCAAACCAACGGACGGTCGCGCCTCCCATGAGGGCTAGTGATAAAAGCATAAATATAATGGTGAATGAATTGACCAGCGACCTCCCCATGGTTTCCGTCAGGGCAACGTCGCATACGTCTGACAGTTTCGTCCTTGTATCTTTCCTGCGGTACTCCCTGATGCGGTCAAAAATAACAATGGTGTCGTGTACGGAAAAGCTCATGGTCGTCAAAAATGCAGTAACAAAAAGCGTGTCCACTTCAACACCGAAAAAATGCCCAAGGAGGGAAAAACTACCAAACATGACAAGCATGTCATGGATCAAAGATGCGATAGCGGAGATGCCGAATTTAACGCTTTTAAATGCATAGGCAACATACGAAAGAATGGCAATCAATACGAAAATCGACGAAACAACGGTTTTATACAACAATTCTTTTCCGATGACCGGACCGACGGTGTCTTTCTTTAAAATATCAATGGTTCCTCCCCCTCCTTCCTCATGTAACCCCTGCTGAAATACATCAACCGTACTTTCTGCCGTGGGTTTCATGCGGAAGGTATAACTATTCCCCGGGCTTTGGGTGATTTCAATCAAATCGATTGAATTTTTTTTCGCGAGTGCCTGTATAACATCTCTGGCAAGTGGCTTTTCCGATTTTACCTCCAATACCGTGCCTCCGGTAAAATCAACAGACGGCCGGAGGCCCCACCGGAGGAGCGAATAGACTCCGGGAATCAAAACAAAAGACGAAAGCAAAACGTAAAGCCAAATATATTTGGAAAACCGTATCATGCGTTTCCTCCTTTGGGACCTTTATAAAGAACGCGGATAAATGTTCTCGTCACGATAATCCCGGTAAACAAGCTGATGATCACTCCTAAAAAGAGCGTTGCAGCAAAACCTCTCACCAACCCTGAACTTGGAAGGAAATTCCAGTTTCCGGGGTTAAAAAGAATAAGGGATGTGATGATGGTCGTAAAATTTGCATCCCGGATGCTGTCCCATGCTTTCCCAAACCCCAATTCCATGGCAATCTGCCATGGTTTGCCTTTCCGCAATTCCTCTTTAAACCGTTCAAAGATTAAAATATTGGCATCCACTGCCATGCCGATGGAAAGAATAAACCCCGCAATTCCCGGAAGAGTAAGGGTGATAGGGATAATCCGGTACATTGCCAGGGTAAGAAGTCCGTACACCAAAAGCGCAAAATCCGCGTAAAGTCCCAGCCATCCGTATTTTAAAATCATGAAAAGGGCAACGATCGAAAGTCCGATAAGTCCAGCTTGCACGCTCTTGGAAACCGAAATCCCTCCGAGAGTCGCTCCGACGATTCTCTTTTCCACCACCGCAACCGGTACGGGTAAGGCTCCGGCGTTGAGCTGGAGCGCTAACCGTTTTGCCTGATCGGATGTGAATCCTCCGGATATGACTCCGCTCCCGTCCGTTATTTCGGATTTGACAGTCGGCCACATGAGCGCTGTGTCATCCAAAAAGATAGCCAGCGGCTTGCCGATCAAACGCTTGGTCACCTCCGCAAATTTTTTACCGCCATCTGCGGTAAATTCGATTGCCACTTCCGGTTCGCCGTTGTTGCTGTTAAAAGAAAGTGCTGCTTTCTTTAAATCCTTTCCGGTTAATCCAACAGGTTTTGTATTTTCAAGTGTCGGAAAAAGAAACGCGGCTTGAGTTGATTCCTGATTTTCAGTCAATTCGCGAAATTCGAGTTTTGCCGTCTGCCCGATGAGAGAAAGCGCCTGTTCCACGTCCGTGACTCCGGGAAGCTCAACAATCACCCGATAGGCCTCCCCGCTTTTGACGTGCTGGACAAGCGGTTCGGAAACCCCAAAAAAATTCACCCTGCGTTCAATGACCTGCCGGGATGATTCCAAAGCGTCCATGCGACTTGCTGCCGGAATATCCTTCATATCCGCCTCAAGCGCTACATGAGTTCCTCCAGCCAAATCCAGTCCCAAATGCGTCGTGAATGTTTTTTGTATCTTCAAACCCCCAATTTGGATATCCAACCGCGGCGGATTAACTTCTTTTTGTATTGTTTTTCCCTGCCATGGGATGGAAAGCGTAAATTTTTCCGGTAAATCAATAACCGCTGCAACAACCGTCAGGCAAAGAATAAGGATGAATAGTTTCTTGGGATTTTTCATGAAGCGTGCACCAACTCTTCTTCATCTCCGATAATCATAACCCGGGACCCCTCGAGAATGGAAACGACAAAAGGATCTCTCCTTCTTTTTCGGAAATCAAATTCCTCTTCCGTCATCACCGTATAATTAACTTCTCTTCCCCGTTTTGCCTCTTCGGATTTAATGAGCTGGGAAAGTTCCGGGAGAACGATATTTCCGACAATCAGGATGTCTATGTCATTGGCGTTTTTGGGTACAATTCCCCTGATAAATCTTCCGGAAAACATAATAAATTTTATTTTCCCCAACTTTGCCCTCCGTTTTATCAGTTCCCATCCTAATCCTGTAGATTTTATAATCAATTCTAAGAGGTTAGAATATAACGGATAGTCTTTGCGGAAGGTGTAAAACAACCGGTTTGCCCGCTGTTCTTTGGTTACCATTCCCGCCTTTTCCATGTGCAAAAGTTCCCGCCGTACCGCATTAATCTCTTCCGAAACCCGCCTCACGATATCCCGCACATGAAATATGGATCCGGGGTTAGTCAGAAACAGTTCTAAAATTTTTCTTCTCACCCGAGAAATAATGACATCTTCAAGAGGCATACCAGGTAGTAGAGTTTCGATCTTTGCCGTTTTACGCCGTCAAAAACTCAACTTCCTTTCCATTATCATGCTTTTATTTACATCCAGATAGTTACTGTTTACAGCAAAGTGAAAGGCGTGTCGAAACTTCACTACCTGGCATATCTTGCTTTAGTCAAGTTAGGGGCAGGAATGAATCTTATTAGTATGTTACTGTCGTTCCTGTCGGCAGCATATGAATCCATACCTGCCCGCGAGTCAATTGGATTTCCTTCCCGCTCGCGTTCATAAATTTTGTCCTTGCAGCTCTGTCTTCTTTTGCCCATGTGATTTTTTCTGCCTTTCCGTCCTGGAAAAGAAGTCCTGAACCGGAGCCAATGTTGTTATAGAGAAGATGCATGTGGTCGTCAACTGGACCGATTTCTTTGACAAACACGATAACGACTGCTTTAGCAGTAAGTTGTTCCTCCGTTTCCAAATCTGTATGCGGTTTACCGCCGTTGTTGCGTTTATACGAGTTACTTGCTTTATCATACACCCATTCAACGCCATAATCCTTCTCATACCCTTTCCAGGCAACAAAGCTGATGGAATTGGTAGTTCCCCGATCCGCCTCTTTGGCATCGTCTTTAAATTTCCACGGTTCAAACTTTTTATCCCACGCGACGCCTTTGCTGTCTACATTCGTCCATCCCCTGTCAGACGCTAGTTTAAAAAGTTTATCCGTCTGGCAGACCATGGTATGTTCTGTAGCTACCGGATGGTCCAGCCGGTCATAATTCCGGTAACAGGTCGGAAATGAGATGCCGAATTGATCCAGGTCTTTGATACGCCACTGGTCTATCTGACACAGGGCTTTGGCCCGTTCATCTACCGTGTCATCGCTGCAATTCCCGGCTCCTCCGACATGGTTATACAACGCATCATATTCCAAAACCCACGGTAAAAAATATGTTCGTGCACTTCTGACCGGCGCTATAAGCACATTGCCGGTAGAGAGACCGCAGTAAAAAACCGCCATAAATCTGCTAATCCCGCCTTCAGCGACTGAATCATACACAACATCCGCAAACGAAATCCCTGACTGAGGCCTGGCTTCTTCATGATTTTCAATCATGACAGCCAAGGGCCGCCGTTTATCCCAGATTTCCTTTTCCTTTTTGGTATACATCTCTCCGTTTATGGGGCACGCCTGATCTTTGGGAACTGAAGGGTCGCTCGTAAAATGCCGCTGCGGTTTTTGTGAAGGAACCGTCAGAGTCGTCGGAGCAATCGTTTTTATCTCTTTTTTCCCGAACGTTGAAAAAAGACCGTAAGAAATCCCGGTAGACAGAAGATAGAGTGCAATTCCAATTACGCCAAAAAAAACAAACTGTTTTTGTTTGATATTCATAGCCAGCCTTTCTGTTTTTACTGAAGATATGGTTTGTTCAATCATAATTTAAAATTATTTCATGATTGTGTCATCTCGATCCTAAACGGGATCCCTCGACTTAGCTCGGGATGATATGGATCATTTCGCATTTTTTATAGCCGCTTTTTCCTCTTTTGAAAGCTCGACATCATGTCCAACGCCGTTTTTAATATATTTAATATACCACCGGTTGCCGGTCCGTGCATAGAGAGATGTCATCACGACACCGTTGTCCCCTTTGTCCAAAAGCGCCATCGTAAAACTCTGACTGCCTCCTGTGTCGGAAAAAGGGTTGAACCGGACGATGCCGATCCGTTGTAAATGTGTGTCTCCCTCACTTTCAAGCCTTGTTAGTGACTGAGAGAGACCAGCGATATCCTTTTTATTTTTTACGTACGCATCGAGTATTTTTTCCAATGACTCTTTGAGCGTGTGCGTGCTTACGCCTTCAGTCAAACGATTGTAATGGGACACCATCCGAAAAACGAGTACAGAAAGGGTGATGTTCCAAAGGCCAAATATGATAATGCTGAGAGTTACCAGAGACATAGGAAGTGAACACTCTTTGTATGCATCATACTACGGGGTCAGCAAATTTTTGTCAATGGCTTTTTGAGGCTCTTTCCGATTGACAAGGCTAATGAAGCTGTGGTACGCTTCAAACCATGTACGGATTGAAGCTATCGAAACTTCACTACCTGGTATGCCAAAAAAAACAAAAAAGGAAAAAATCATAGCAGAATACAGACGGAAACTATCGATTGTTTCAGCCCGTCCGGAGGCGACAGAAATCGTTACGCGACATGATACCGCATCTGCTCCAACATCAGGTGTCCCAACATTTTCCCTGCAACACTCTCCTCCAAAAAATGAACACTCCGACGCTATTGCTCTCGATCCACATGAGTTCCTGGCAATAAAAAAAGACCTGTTGATGACACTTATTCTTACCGGATGCATTCTTATCGGACAAATTATTTTGTGGAGAGTGATAGGGTAAAAATTTGAGTAGCCCTCCTTCGTCCCGCTAAGCGGGACTACGGACGGGCTTTAGAAACACTACGCTCATAAATTCGCCAAGTGTTTCTAAAGGAGGTGAGAAAAAGTATGGCAACNNCGGGGCTGCCTTAACCCCCTCTTTCTACACAAGAAAGAGGGGGTTCGTTTATAATGAATGTATTATATGGAAAAAAAACAGATCCCGTGGGTACCAATATTTCTTTTTTCAACTATTTTTATCGGATTTATCTCCCGCCTGTATCTGTCTCTCACATTACCGATTTGGCATGACGAAGCGTATTCCATTTGGGCAAGTACAACGCCATTTTTCCGGATAATCACAGGTTTTACGGATCCGGTACATACTCCGGGGTATTATCTTCTTTTGAAAGTATGGTCTTTTGTATCCATGCATCTATTCTGGATGCGATTAAATACACTCCTGTTTTTTCTTCTCAATACGCTCATTCTCTATCAACTGGGCAGAAAAATACGAAATGCGACGTATGGATCACTTTTGGTTTTTTTCTATATCTTTTCCGGATACTTTTTACTCTTTGACTGGAATGTACGGATGTACACATTCATTGATACGTGTATTCTCTTATCACTCTTCTTTCTTCTGAAAAAACAGTATATCCTGTTTGGACTGATAAATATCGTCGGATTATATAGCGACTATGCATTTTTGTGGTATTTCTTACCTCTTGGTTGCATATATGTATTTTATTCTTTCATTAAAAATGATAAAGAAAAATATATTCCTCTGAAAATAATAGTTGTTGATACCATACTGTTTATACTCCTCTATCCGAATATGATACTTTTCTATCAGCGTGGTATAGAGGGAATACGATGGATGGAACCATATTGGAATCCGGCTTTTTTTATTCCTTATTTCCTCGGTTCACATGACGTAATACCAATGACTGTCGTACTTTGGATACTTTTTATTATCGGTGGGTATCAAGTATTTGTAAAAAAATGCCCTTTTACCATTCGCCTGATTCTTCTCTCTGCGGTGATTTCGCTGGCAGGTACACTCCTATCAGTTTTGACTCCGTTTAAATTATTTCACATACGGAGTTTGCAGATAGTACCGCTTGGATTCATTTTTTGTTTTTCAGAATGCGCGATGAATATCCGAACGCTATGGAAAAAAATAATACTCATCTTTATTTTAATTCTGTTTATTGGAAATTATTTTACACACGCATATCTTCTGCCCATACAACCCGGAAAATACATCATTAGTTTTTTTCCGTGGAAATCCGTTATTAAAAATTTGACTTATGAGAATGGTACTACATTCAATATTCTTGCACATAATCTTCCTATAACATATCTATTGAGGTGGGGGCTTATGTATTCTCTTAACGGCAATGAGGTGCTTTTTAGTAAAAAATATGCGTATAAAGAAATACAAAGTTATACAGAACTTACCCCAAATTGTGCATTCGTTTACAGAGGTTTAATAGATATTTTTTCGTGCCCGTCACATTACTCTTCAATCGGCCGATACTGAAGCGCTTCGGCGATATGGCACGTAGCAATGTCCACCTCTCCTGTAAGATCCGCGATCGTTCTCCCTACTTTAATCATCCGGTAGTACCCCCTGGCGGATAAGGAAAATTGAGAGATTGCCTGACGTAAAAAATTCGTTGTTTCATCCGATAAAGGGCAGAATTCCTTCACCATTTTATTACTCATCTCAGCATTTGAAGGAATACCGATTTTTACAAACCGTTTTCCCTGAAGAATTCTGGCTTTTTGCACCCGTTTCCGAACGCTTTCGGATGATTCTCCTTTTTGGCTGTTCATGGTCAATTTCTCAGGTTGAACTGCAGGCACATGAACGTGTAAATCAATGCGGTCTAATAAGGGTCCGGAAATCCGCTTTCTGTACCTCGATACCATTCCCGGAAGACAGGTACATTGTTTGGTTTGTGATCCGTAATTGCCGCAGGGGCAGGGATTGGCTGCTCCCACAAGCATAAATTTCGACGGGTAGGTCACGGCACCGGCTGCCCGTGAGATGGTTACTATCCCGTCCTCCATTGGCTGCCTCAACGCTTCCAAGACGTGCCTTGGAAATTCCGGAAACTCATCCAGGAATAAAACGCCCCTGTGGGCAAGCGATATCTCGCCGGGGGATAGGTGAGCGCTCCCGCCGATAAGGCCGATTCTGGATGTGGTGTGATGGGGAGACCGAAACGGCCGGTATTTCATAATCGACTCTCCCTGCGGCAGATTGCCGGTCACAGAATAAATTTTCGTTACCTCAAGCGCTTCTCCCTCGGTCAATGACGGTAAAATGGAAGGGAGCGTACGGGCAAGAAGCGTTTTGCCGGCTCCGGGCGGCCCTTTCATGAAGAGGTTATGCCCGCCGGCTGCTGCAATTTCCAACACGCGCTTCACCTGCTCCTGGCCCTGGATATCAGACATATCAAATTCAAAATGCTGGGATGTGTTCATCTGGGAAAATGAAATGTGCGGTATGGGTGTAATTTCAGAAAGACCGTTCATGTGATGAAAAAGGGAAATAAGAGAATGTACCGGATATACGGTAATGCCTTTAATCACCGCTGCTTCGTTGGCATCCACTGCGGGCACAAATACGGAAGAAATTCCTTCATCTTTGGCAAAAAGGGTGAGCGGCAGAACACCGTTGGTATGCTTTACTCCGCCGTCCAGGGAAAGTTCCCCTAGGTATAAAGCATTTTTTTCTTTTTGGGGAATAAATTGTTCCGAAGCAATGAGAATACCGAGCGCAATCGGCAAATCATACATAGGACCGGCTTTTGGAATATCTGCCGGAGCCAGATTCACCGTAATTCGTTTGGCAGGAAATTCGGCGCCGCTGTTTTTTATGGCAGCCCGCACCCTTTCCCGGCTTTCCTCAACAGCCTTATCCGGAAGCCCGACAATAGTAAAATTTGGGAGTCCCTGCGAAGCAATATCCACTTCTACGGTAATACCTATGGTCGTGAGTCCTACCACCACCCCTGACTGAATTTTTGCAAGCATCAAGTATAACTATATCATGGAGCATTCCTTGAACAAAAAATTAGAGGAATGTAGAGGAAATAAAGGAATTTAGAAACACGGTTGTGCCTATGGTTTCACAACCGCAATCATTTTCACCTGGGAAAATTCCTTCATGCCGATCTCTCCGTATTCCCGCCCCATTCCGCTTTTTTTGTATCCTCCGAACGGACATTCCGGCTTGAAAAAATTATCTGTATTAATGGCAACAGTCCCTGCATTGATTTGTTTAGCAACTCGTTCACCTTTTTTAATATCTTTTGTATACACTTCAGCGCTCAATCCGTAATCTNNGGTCCAAAAACCTCTTCGGTCAATACCTTCATATCGTGTTTTATATTTGTCAATACCGTAGGTTCAAAATAATTACCTTTCGCTAATGCCTGATCTTTTGGCTGCTTGCCTCCAATCTCGATTCTTGCTCCTTTTTCACAAGCATCTGCAACCTGTACTTTCAAAGATTCTAATTGTTTTCGGGAAACCAGAGGTCCAATATCGGTGGCAGGATCAATTGGATTACCCACCGTCACTGTTTTCAATCTCTCAACGAAGAGTTTTACTACCTGATCATAAACCGGCTTTTTAACAAACAATCGTTTGACTGCCGTACAAACCTGACCGCAGTTAAGAAATCTGGCCCAATACAGATTGTCTAATGTTAATTTCAAATCTGCATCGGCAAAAATAATACCCGGACTGCTTCCGCCCATTTCCAGCAAAACTTTGATGAATTTCTTACCGCATGTTTCATAGATTTCCTGACCTACTTTCGTACTCCCGGTAAACCATACTAAATCAATATCCTCACCAATGAGCGCTTTGCCGATCTCACCTCTGCCGATAACCAGGTTAGCAACACCCACCGGCAAACCGGTTTCATTGAGTAAATCAATAACGATTTTTTGGCTTAGACTTGTGTATTCTGATGGTTTTAGAATAATGGTGTTACCAGCAAGCAATGCCGGAATGATTCCGGAATTCGCCATAGCAAGCGGATAATTCCACGGAGCAATGCACGCACACACACCATACGGCTCATACGTGATTCGAAAATGTTCATTCTTTTTTTGATATACGGTTTCATCAGAAAGAACCTTCGGTGCGTTCTCAATGTAATAATCCAAAAAAGAAAGTTCTCCCGCAACATCATCTTTGGACTGCCCGATAGGTTTTCCCATTTCAAGAGTGGCGAGTTTTGCTATTTCATCCTGGTGTTTAACGACATTATCACGGTATTTTTTAATAAATTTAACCCGTTTCTCAACCGCTACAAATCTCCATGATTTAAATGCATTTTTTGCTTTCCGTACCGCATTTTTAACATCCTCTGGCGTAGATATTTCCAGCTCTCCGACCACCGATTGATCGTGCGGATTGATTGATGTGAGTTTCACTATCAGACTCCTTATATGTGTTTCATTATAGCAGAAGCTTAAAATTCTATTTCACATCCCATCCAAATTCACTATAGAATACATTGTTTTGATAATGTTCTATTGCTGACCGGATGTAGGGAATGGTGTTTGGGGGTAATGCATCAAGAGGAAACCATGAAAGATCATCGCATTTTTCCGGTTCTATATTTTTCGGTTCGGTCAACCATTTTTCAATAAAGAAGAAAAAATCCATGCGGATGTCGTCTTCTTTTCGATGTATCACGTGCACAAGTCGCATGTCTTTCGGTAGTATAATGACGCCTACTTCTTCTTTTATTTCCCTGCACGTCCCTACTGTTAAACTTTCCCCGTTTTCGATATGCCCAGCTGGTACGCTGTAATTCCCATCTTCATAGCCGGTGTTATACCGTCTGGAAAGGAGAATCTTCTTTTCTTTAATAAAAAACACATACCCGGAAGCAATCATTTTAAATCTGTGCATACACTGATTATAGCAGAGACAATTTCTACACACACCTGGTGTGTGTAGACTTTTAAGGATAGACATGTATAAAATGTACATAATGCCCTATAGATTTGAACCATGTTATACAGGGGAGATATACCATATTTTTAATAGGAGCGTAGGTCAACAATCCATTTTCTCCAATTCCTCATTCTATACGCGTTTTTGTGATCTCATGTCGTATTACCGTTTTGACAAACCACCGTATCGTTTTTCAGAATACATCCGGCTTCCGATGCAAGCTCAGTTGGAAAGTTATAAACGGTTGACGTCACAAAAACAATTAGTGGATATATTGACTTTTTGTATTATGCCAAATCACTTCCATATGCTTCTTCGACAAAAACAGGATGATGGAATTCGCCGCTTTGCCACAATAATACAAAACGCTTATGCTAAATATTTTAATACAAAAACAAATCGATCCGGAGCTGTATTTCAAGCTATGTTTAAGTCAGTACGAATTGAGACCGATGATCAACTATTACATGTGGCACGTTATATTCATCTGAATCCTTATAGTGCGAAAATCGTAACTTCTTTATCCGATCTTGAGAATTATCCATGGAGTTCGTTTGTAATATATATGGGACACCTTAAGGGAGACTGGATGGAACAAAACACATTGCTGTCATATGGAAAAACAATAGAGGCGTTGAAAAAGTATACATTTGATCAGGCAGATTATCAACGATTACTATCTGTTGAGTCCCACTTATATCACGATTAACTCTACACACACCAGGTGTGTGTAGAATCTCACATCTACAAGCTACGGTTTCTCATTGAAAGACTCAATGGGTGGATTAAAAAATTTAAGCGCCTCAAATTCAGACGAGAGTATCATGTGTCCAGTTTTAAAGCGTTTGTTTATTTGGCACTTATCATTATTCTACTGCGTAGAAATTAGTTTTGTAATGGGTTTCCGGTGTGTATAGAAACCATTACGCTTTTAAGGCAAATTCTCCGACGATTGGTTTTGCGATTTTTTCATAATCGGATTCTTTCATCTCTATGGATCTGGTGTGCATCCCTGCATTAAATACAATCCGTTCATTATCCCGAAGGCTTTTCTCCATATAGATCGGGATATAAAATATGTGTCCAAACGGAGGAACCGCACCAATTGAAACGGAGGTAATTTTTTCAACTTCTTCTTTGGTGGCCATCCGCAAATTCCTACTCTTATATATTTTTTTGAATGTATGAGTATCTACTTTCATATCAGCAGGCAGTACAAGTATAACCGGCGCTTCATCTTTATACATGACTAATGCTTTTGCTCCAGCGTGGATATCCGTATTTCTCACTGATGCTGCTTCTTGAGACGTATACACTGCTTTATGTTCATAGTTTTTGAATTCGATACCTTGTTTTTTCAGCTCTTCAATAATTGCATCATAAATGGATCCTGTTTTATTTTTGTTTTGAACAGCAACAGCAATCCCCAATTCTTTCAATTGTTCCTCTGACGCTTCACTAGGAGCATCCATGACGCTCGTTTGACCGGATGCGGATGTGGGGTATGCCATGACTTCACGGACACTGGGCTCTCCTAAAATCGCCATGAGCAGCCGGTCCAGTCCCGGTGCTATCCCTCCGTGGGGCGGAACGCCGTAGGTAAAAGCAGTCAACATGTGTTCAAATTGTTTTTTCTGCTTTTTGGAAAACCCGATAAGGTCAAACACTTTTTCCTGCACGTCTTTTTGATGAATCCTGATGCTTCCGCCACCCACTTCAAAACCGTTGAGCACCAGATCATGCTGCAGCCCCCGGACTTTCATGGGGTCAGAATCAAGAAGCGGAATATCATCAAGGTGCGGAGCGGTAAACATGTGATGAGACGGAGCAAATTTCGCATTCCCGCTCCCATGATAAAAATCCTCTTCCGACTGCTCGGTAAAAAGCGGAAAATCAATAATCCAGGCAAACGCCAGTTCGTCCTTGTCATTTTTATTTTTCCGTAAATCAGGTTTATCCGAACCATACTTTGATTTTGCTTGCTTATGCGGAATCCTTGGCCAGGGCGTTTGAGTGATTCGTTTTTGGGGAAATACTTCTTTTACAAGATTCGTAAACATCTCTTCTGTGAGCTTTAAAATATCATCCTGGGTAACAAATGACATCTCCAGATCCAGCTGGGTAAACTCACCGTACGCTCTGTCGCGCCTGGGATCTTCATCACGAAAACACCTAGGGAATTGGAAATACCGCTCAAGTCCTGCAACCATCAATAATTGTTTGTATTGTTGGGGAGATTGAGGAAGAGCGTAAAACTTGCCTTTTTGAAGTCTGCTGGGAACCAGAAAATCACGGGCGCCCTCGGGTGTCGTTTTGGTTAAGATAGGTGTTTCGACCTCCACAAAATCCAGATTCGTCAAATAATTACGGATAAACGTCGTCATTTGGGAACGGAGCTTCAGATTCCTATTTAATCTCGGTCTCCGTAAATCAAGATACCGATATTTAGACCGGATTTCTTCGTTGATGTCATACCCGTCAGAGTCTATAGGAAACGGGAGTTCTGCGGATGTAGAAATGATGGTTATTTTTTTTGCTTCTACCTCAACTATTCCTGTTGCGATTTTCGGATTGACCATGGCGTCTGGACGTTTCTTGACCAATCCGACTATTTCCACACAATACTCGGGACGAGGATCACCCAACTCTTTTGTAGAAACGACCTGAACAAGCCCCGTGCGGTCGCGAAGATCCAGAAACATGATTTTCCCGTGATCCCGCCTTCCGTTGATCCAGCCCTGAAGCGTAATCTCCTCTCCGATTTTATTGATTGTATCTTTTGCAAGCGTCCGTGTCATACTTGTAATCATATCGCGAAAACGAGTTATGAACAACTCATATTCTTGCGCTGAAACACCAAAGTAAGCCAGATTCTGTTTTTAAATCCTCATTTCTCTTATGCCCGCATACTTCGATTCTCGCGAATGGCAGCTCAAACGAATCAGTCGTCGGTTGCAGCAGGTGGGATTGTGAACGTTTCACTCGTTAACCATAGCCTTGCGGCCGTAGGTTTCCGCTCGTCTCTGTAACTCTCTCATCCTGTCAGTTCAGGAATCGTTTCGTCTTTCTTTCGAAAGAAGAGCACCAGGGAGGTACCGGACGGTACCTCCTCACCCCTTTCGGGGAGTCCCCCTCCATTCAGCTGTCTGGACTTTCCTGGGAGTACCAGACGGTACCCCCCGAGGATCCAGTGTCCCAGCGCGAGGCTAGTATAGCATAAAACAATCGTTCAATGATGAGGGGTGAATATTTACGCCTTCTCCGTATTGAAGTATTCGTGGAGAATCTCCTGGATGATGAGAACTACCGGTACTGCCAGGACCACTCCTGCAATTCCTGCCAATTTCCCTCCTATCATAAGGGCAATGATGGTAAGTAAAGGCGGTAATCCGACGCTTTTTTTCATCACAAACGGAACAACGAGCGTATTTTCCGATTGGTGAATCAAAAAAAATAACAATGCTACCAGAAGTGCCGTAACCGGAGTCATGGAAAGTCCAATGATAACTGCGGGTATTGCTGAAATGATCGGACCGATAGTGGGAACAATCTCCAAAAGTCCTGCAAGAATTGCTAAAGGGAGTGCAAAATCAATTTTCAAAAGTAGTAGTCCAATATAGGAAACGACGCCAATAATGAGCATCAGAAAAAGCTGTCCCTGCACCCAGGAACCCAAACGCTGTTCAATATTCTTCACGACACGACCCACCCTTTTGGCCATCTCCTCGCTTACAAAGCTGGCAAAGAGCTGTTCTCCGTTTTTTCGTTCCAATAAAAGGTAAAACGTAAACACGAGAACCGTTACGATAGTTATAATATTGGAAAATATTCCTACCGTCAGTTTGACAAGGTTTTGGGAAAGAGGAGCTATCTGCTGAGAAAACGCGTTCATGTCGACATTCCAGTACGGTATAACCCGCGAGATGAAAGAGGGAAACGCCTGCGTCAAATGAACGAATTGAACGACTAAGGAAGGGATCGTTCCGACCAGCGATATGCCGAATACTCCAAATACCAGAATGTACATGAATAAGATTGAAATAACCGATGGAATGTGCCGTTTTTCAAGCCAATCGACTATTGGACGGAGCGCAGACATGATAATGAACGAAATAAAAAGGAGGAATAGAATCTCCCTTATTTGGAACACAAACCAGATAACAGCGATAAACATCGCCGTAAAAATGATCGTCCGATGGGAAATTTCTATTTTATTTAACATGGCATCTCATGCGGGTCCTGCCGCTCGCATGTGTTTATCAGTAAGGCGCATGTCTAGTATACCATGGTTGAATAAGAGTCTCTACTTGCTTCTGCCAACCTTCTAAAGCAATATCCACCCAGTGAATTCCCTTCATTTTCTTAAACCACACCATCTGACGTCTCGCGTACCCGTGCTCATCCCATTTCCAGCGCTGAATGATCGACTGTACGGAATGTGCGCTCCATTCCCGGAATTGGGGCTTCTTTAATTCCAGGAATGAAAATCCCGCTTCGCGGGATTGCGCACATTCTTTGACAAAATAGTCCTTCCATTCCTTATATCCAAATGTATTCATTGAGGGAAGATTCCATGAGTATCCTTTTCCCAACAGAGATGTAATCTCTTTTATAATGCCTTCTTTCACCCGTTTTTCAACGCGCTCGTCAATCTGTTTATATAAAACCGGGTAGGGAGCAGTAAGTCCAACAAGAAGAAGAGATGAATAATCTTTATAATTTTTATAATCACTATACAAATCGCCCTGTCCCGCAAAGCTGGACTCGCGATGACAATAGAATTCTGCAATCTCAATTTTCCTCATCAGTCTTCGGGAATTTTGACGGTCTGATTGATTCATTTGATCCCAGGCGGCGATATCATCTTTTTTCAGTCTCTCCTGAAGTTCTGTAACGGGTAACACCTGTAACCGTTTCCGTAATTCTTTGTTTGGTGGAATGTGCGACGTCTCAAGAGGGGAAAGGAGAGACTGAATGTATAGCCCTGTCCCGCCTACAACAATCGGCAGTTTCCCTCTTTTTTGAATATCCTCAATGATATGAGTTGCCAGATAGTGATAATGAGCAACACTAAACTCCTCATCCGGATTGACCACGTCAACCATCCATAAAAATACTCCATCTATAGAATATTTTGGGATACTGTATTTTTTGTTTTTGAAGGAAAATTTGAAATTTGAAATTTGAAATTTGAATTTTTTTGATAGGTCTTTCCCCGTCCCTATGTCCATACCGCGGTACACCTGTCGGGAATCCGCGGAAACAAGCTCACCGTTGTATCTTTTAGCCAATTGTACTGTCAATGCGGTTTTACCAGTGGCGGTGGGACCGCACACTATGAGTAATTTGTTCATGAATATCAAATTTCCAATAATACCAATATCCAATAAATACCAATTTTTTATTGGTAATATTTGTAGTATTGGTACTATTTGTTATTGGTATATATTAAGCGTTCCAGTCTCCCCCATCTTCGTTTTTTTTCCTGATAGGGGAGTGCGTCGCGAAAATGTGTATGGGCATACGTTAAGAGCCTGTCTGAATACATTGCAACATAGGCTTTCACAAATCCGACTTTTTTGCACAAATCTACCGTATGTTGAAACTGCTCCTCTGTCTCCCCGGGAAACCCAACAATAATATCCGTAGAAAATGTACCATCAGGAATCTTGTCCCGAATTTTCTGAATCAACTTGATGTATTCTTTTGCCGTATACCATCTATTCATGCGTTTGAGTACCTCATCGTCTCCGGATTGGACAGGAAGATGGATCTGCCTTCCTATTTTTGGATTTTTGGCAATCACATCAATAAGATCATCGGAAAAATCCCACGGATTGCTGGAAAGAAAATCGATGTGTTTAAGTCCGTCAATCTTACATATTTCATTAAGTACGTGTGGAAAAAGTGTAGGAATCCTCATTTTTCCCAAATGCTTCACATAGGTTATTTTTTTCTCACCCGGCAGGAGTCCATCCGGCCAGCTGGCGGGTGTCTTTAATTCCTCCGTTAAAAAATCGGAACCGTACGAATTTACATTCTGTCCAAGAAGCGTAATGGATGTATATCCGCTTTTGGCTAGTTCTTTACATTCCTTGATTATTTCCTCAAACGGCCTGCTTACTTCCCTGCCTCTGGCGTACGGAACAACGCAATAGCTGCAAAAATTATTACACCCGTTGCTGATGGAAACCAACGCGTGGCGCGCATCGGTCCTACGTGGCGGATGAGAAAATCCTATCTCTTCAATGGATGTAAATTCATCAACATCAGGCATTCTTTTTTTTAACGCCTTCAGAAGTTTTCCGCTTGTGTCCCGAATCGCCATACCACTCATACAGCCGGTAACAATAATTCTGAACTTTTTTCCTTTTTCCTTTTCTCTCCCAAGATTGTTGACCAATCCGACAACGCGGTCTTCCGCTGACTGCCTGACCATACAAGTCACGATGATAATCTCATCAGCATACTTAGAGCTTTTGGCTTTCCCCCATCCCCTGTTTTTGTAATACCCTTCAATGCGCTGGCTATCTGCAACATTTGCGGCACAACCGAAGGTTTTAATGAAGTATTTCATATGCGCATTGTACCAAATACAGGAATTCAGAGAAAAATCGGGCGAAGATAATTTATATGGGTTATATAAAGATAAGATTTCCTGATAAAAGCGGATATTTGATTTATTCTCTGCCTTTATTCTTTCCCGATAATCACCTGCGCGTCGTACGCTGCTTTCGGGTCAAGGGTTGCAGAGGTGCTGCCAATAGTATAGCTCCCTGAAAGATCGGTTTTTAGCTTGTCTAAGGCTGATATTTTATCCGATTTGATAATAATTTCCGTCTGTGCGTAATCAAAATTATCCGCATTGCCGGTACTCACGACATTGTAACCCTTCTCCTCTAATATTTTTTTGGCTGCGGATGCCGCCCCTTTTTGTTCGTTCCCATTAAGGATCCGGATTGAGAGTCCTGTTTTTATGGGTGTAGCTGACGGTGATGCAATTTTTGTAGGCGTTGCCTTTGGAGTTCCTGAAACGCTTGCAATGGGGCTCTCTGTCTGAGTTGGTTCCAGTGTCGGAGTCGGTGTTTCCACTGCCGTTACCGGCTCACTGGATACAGATCTGTTTTTTACATAAAGAAGCCCTCCACCGATTAATCCCACAATGCCAAGGAGTACAAGAACCCAAATGACAAAACCGAATTTTGAGGGTTTTC
>DPYI01000067.1 GCA_003545435.1 Patescibacteria group bacterium
CGACGAGTTATTTATGTAAAAGACAATGGAGTAAATGTCCATGGATATATAATAGGAGGGTATCCCTCGAAGTCCCGCAAAGCGGGACGAAGTGGGATGCCATCCGACTTCCAACATATGAAAAACCGTATTGACTTAGTGATAAATAAAAGCTACATTACTTCTATATGATTACGGATGCAGATGTAACAAAACTTAAAAAAACGTTTGCTACGAAAGACGATCTTAAGAGATTTGCNNAAAGACGATCTTAAAGCACTGGAAGCTCGTCAGGATAATAAATTTGCATCAAAGGATGATTTAAAAAAGACTGAGAAGTCTATGCGGGACACAATTGTTGATTTTAAAGACGAAATTCTTCATGAAATTAAGGGTTTTCGCGAAGAAATTGCCATCGTTATTGGGTATAAAGACCATATTGAAGATGTTGATTACCGCGTTGAACGATTGGAGAAATTTACCAAAATTCCACCCATTTCTCCATAATGTACCTTGTAAGACATTTCCCCTCCTATAAATCCCCGCTATTTACTGTCTTTTGGAACCTCTGAAATTTCATGAGATTTTAGAAGTTCTATAATCGATTGCAACCCCCCTGATACAATGTGGGGATGAAAAAACAGAAAAAACCACCGCCTTTGAGCGGGACAGAATTGCTCTTTACCATACCCAACGAATCTCAAACTCAGAGATCGCACGGCGACTCGGAAGGGAGGTGTCAACCATTGGACGGGAACTGAAACGAAACCGCTGGGGTGAAACGTATGTGGTAATCCATGTAAAACCCTTCTCACACCGGGTGTGCGGAGTTCACAAAAACCCCAAAAAGCTGAAAAAGGAAAATCTCCGCGATCACATGACGAACCTCGAATTGGTGCTCAACATGCTTGCGGAGGCCTCAACAACAGAAGTAAGCAGGAAGGAAAACCCGAAATCATTTCCCCATCACCGTGTTGTTGCACAAAAAGGCGGAAGTGTAGCCGGAGTTGCCAAAAAGAAGCTGGAAAAGGAAACAGGCCGAAGCGTCGTGGGCGCATCGAATTATTTGCCGAAAGAGAAAAAAACTCAAATAAAAAACCCGTATAATACAAATTTTCCCCATTAGATTTTGCGTATTTTTACGTTTCCACGTCGGAGATGAGAGTATTCCGTATATCTAGTATTATTTGCAGCTTGCCGCTTTAATTGTTATAAATTCAGGGTCTTTGGGGATATTGTCCATACCAAGCATTCCCTTGATGACCATAGTCGTGACATTTTCTTTGGCAAAAAGACAATCCTGATCCACTCCGAGGCCTTTCATTTGGAAGCGGCATGAACCGTTTGCACCAGGGGAAACGGTTAGGGTCACCTGGCCTCCGTCTGCTGTCGTTGTGACCTCTACCGCTGTGCAGCCGTTGGTAAAGCCGTTGATGATGTTGGTAAAGATGCACATCGGATCTTCGCTCCCGCATGTTACTTTTTTCGGTGTTGGGCTTGTTTGTGGAGATTGTACGGGGGAGGGAGTTGACGTAAGCGGTTTTTTCACGCAATATTCATTTTCCAATTTATCCTGTTCAGCTTTTATCGCCTCCTTGCCCGGATTTTTATCCTCACCAAAAAGGTGCCCGAGCGTATCCTTTGTCATTTTTTCCATCGGCACGCTACACAGAGAAGTGCTTAACTGGATTCCTTTTGTATCCACGATGGTCAGACTATAGCGGCAAAGACCGTTCTCCTTCCCGTAGACTGTCACAACAAACGAGCTTCCTTCCATAAATGGCATCGTGAGCTTTGAGGACGCGCAAGCCAGAAATTGCGGCATCAGACACGGCGGATCACTGCAAAGAACCGGAGTCGGGGTTGGAGACGGCTGGAGAGATATGGTCGGAACGCTAAGAGCAACAGAAGATTTCTCTTTAGGATTTTTGATAAACAGGAAATAGCTTATGACTGCTTCAAGAGCGACTAAAAAAATAAAAGCAACGATGAAGATTGCATACTTTGGTTTACGGACCGGTACGAGAGGGGGTATGATAGGAGACGGGACATTTGGCTGTATATCAGGCTGGGGGAATATCGACTCAGTGGGCATTAATAAAAGCATACTCTTTATATCCGAGCCTGCAACTTTTTTGATAGAGAAAAAGTGTCTAAGGGTTAATTTGTAGGATGCAACCCTGTATATTATTTTTTTCCTCTAACAGAAAATTTTTAAGTAAAATGGTAAAATGGTAGAATAGAAATATGAATAAACCCATGGTTGTTTTTGAGATGATAAAAAGGGTAAATGAATATGGTCAGGAGTTTTGGAGTGCACGAGACATAATGTCACCGCTTGGATATACTCGTTGGGAGAATTTTGAAATTGCGATTTCCCGAGCTAAGGAATCATGTAAAAATAGCGCTCAATCAGTCCGCGATCATTTTCGTGACATCACGAAAATGGTCCCCTTAGGTTCCGGTTCAAAACGTTCCATTGATGACTATTATCTCTCCCGTTATGCGTGTTATCTTATTGCTCAAAACGGCGACTCACGAAAAGAGGAAATTGCCCGTGCGCAAACGTATTTTGCCATACAAACGAGAATTCAGGAAGTGCAGAATCAGCGAATTGAAGATCAGAAACGGGTGTATCTACGGGACGAGTTGACCGCACACAATAAACATTTGGCAATAACTGCCACCAAAGCGGGAGTGAAAAACTACGGAGTTTTCACTAACTACGGGTATATGGGCCTTTATGGCGGGATGAAACTCGGGGAATTGAAAAAGCACAAGCATCTTGATCCCAAACAAAATATTCTGGATCACGTAGGGAGCGAGGAGCTGGCGGCAAATTTATTCCGTGCTACCCAGACGGATGCAAAGATTGAGAGGGAGCGTATAACAGGAGAAGCCAAAGCCAATCAGACGCATTTTGAAGTTGGAAGGAAAGTCCGTCAGACAATTCGGGAGCTTGGCGGTACCATGCCGGAAAAACTTCCGACAGCAGAGCATATCGGAAAAACGAAAAAAAGACTCAAGGGTATGGGTCGGCGGGTAAAGAAAATCACATGAAGATCACCTATTTATATGTATAAACTTTCTACGTCATACTTCCCTCCCAGCTTATCCTAGCAATATAAATGCATTTCTTCCTCCAAACTCACGCATAAGCTTGTTTTTGGAGGAAGGATATCGATATCAAGAGAAGAATTTTCAATAGTTAGAAACCGAATTGGCAAGCCCGCGTTTTTGAGGCAGAAGGATTAGGTAATAAAGCTGTGTATAAGGCACGCTTCGTAAAAAGCAAGGTCAGCATCATCAACCCCAACACCCTTATTTATAGCAGCTTCTATTTCATCAACTCTTTTTGTCAGTATTGCTTGTTGCTCTGCGAGTTGTCTTGGATTTCCCCAGTGTAAGTCGGTATATACCTGGTGTGCAGCACTATTAACTAATTTTTCATATTGGTTTAACGCCATAGTATCTCTCCTTTTTCTAATAACAATCCTTATCAGAACATAATTATATTACGAAAATTCAATTTAGTTCAACATTATAGATTGAAAAAATCGAAATAAAAACAAAGGAGTTGACCTAAAAATGTATTGATTCCTATTGGTTTATTTGGTGTAGATTGAAGCTAAACGATAATCCTGACTTAAGAATCCCCGCCTATATTGCTGGACAAAGCCGTGGGCCACATAATAACAGCCCTATAACTTGTAGAATTAATGGACCACCGAAAAAAATACTTAGTATAGCTGAAATAAATAAAATATAATTTGCTCTATAATAATTAAAATTTTTATATATGATGCCCATTAGACCGCTAATTATAAATCCAAATCCTGCAAATGGTATGCAGATAATTGAAACAACAGCGAAAACAGAACCCACAATTGATGCTAAGTTAATGGAAATACTATAGAGCGAAGTAAAAATTATATTACCATGCATACCAACACTATAGTCTGTAATACCCCGGGTAAGACCTATATTACCATGTAGGAATTCCCCCAAATTCATTATACCCATGTACATTTCTAGGAGCCCTAAACAAAGCGATATAAAACTTATCACTACTATAAATATGTTTTTATTTGGAGTCGGTGATTGGGGATTTTTTGGTTGTCCAAATTGAGATTGGTTTTCCGTTTGTGAGGTCTTCTTTGATTGTTCTGTTATTCCTTCCATATATTTAGAATAGAATTAGACTGTATAGTTTGTCAAATTAAGTTAAAATTGCGTTTAATTGACTTTAACTAATTACTTAGTTATATTCTCTTTGAAGGCTTAAAAATGTATGATTCCTGTTAGTGATAAATAAAAGCTACATTACTTCTATATGATTACGGATGCAGATGTAACAAAACTTAAAAAAACGTTTGCTACGAAAGACGATCTTAAAGCGTATGCAACAAACGATGATCTAAAAAAGACTCAAAAATCTCTTACTGATCTGATTACTGAATTCAAAGATGAAATTCTCCATGAAATTAAAGGTATGCGTGAAGAAATTGCCATCGTTATCGGCTATAAAGATCAGATTGAAGATATTGATTACCGCGTTGAGCGATTGGAGAAATTTACCAAAATTCCCCCAGTTGCCCCGTAATTTTACTAAGCAACTAAGCTTCTATGCTTCTCATCTTCTAATCTTCTATAATACTAAGCATCTATGCTTCTCACCCTCTAAGCTTCTATTTTTCCCAAATCCCCGGGAAAAGAAGTAAAAAAAAGATGATTCCGCACATTGGTGATTAGATAAATGCGGCTTAAACGCCAAAAAGAGTGGCTTTTGTTAACTGTTTAGCGCTTCACAATGTTCCATATATCTGTTAAAACTGTATTCATGAAAAAATATATGTCCGTTCAACCTGTTAGTTTA
>DPYI01000017.1 GCA_003545435.1 Patescibacteria group bacterium
ATTTTTGCAATTTTATCAATCGGCCATTCAGGAGCAATTTCGATAATTTTTTTGTCGATTGTATCAATATGGTCAATGATTGGTTGGATTTGGCCATTTCCGTCTATATTTTGGAATTCGTACGCAAAAAGTGCTTCCATCCGGTCAATTCGTTTTTGATGTCGGGGATCTGAGGATGTTTTCATTCTTTCTTTTTCTTTTTTTCACGCTTTATAATGACGGGTTTCCCGTTGTAATATCCGCAGGTTGTACAGATTCGATGGGGAAGAATCAGTGCTTTACAATTTTTACATACGACCAAACCCAAAAGAGAGAGCTTGATAGCGGCTTTTCGTTTTCCTCCCCGCCTGGTACTGTGTCTTCGTTTCGGTAATGGAGCCATATATTCTAATAAAATTCGAAATTCGAATATCAAAATTCGAAACAATAATAAATACTTAAAATTTAAATATTAAACCTTTTGAATTTGTTTCGTATTTCGNNATTTCGTGCTTCGGATTTAATCTTGTATTCCTTTATCTATTGTACCTTTTTCTGCCTGTTCTCTCAAGTGAGGAAATTGTGTTAGCTCCGGATCGTGATTGACGATATCTTTCACCGCCTGCTGAGTTTCCTCCACGAGTTCCCTGTCTTTAAGAGATGCCAATGTAAGCGGTGGTAGACCATGCTGCCTCACTCCGAAAACATCACCTTCTCCGCGTATTGCAAGATCAGATTCAGCAAGTTCCGGTCCGTTTTTTACTTTTTCCAGAATCTTCAGGCGTTCAATGGTTTTTCCATCCGTACTTTCGGTAAACAAAAGACAGTACGAGATGAGGTCTCCCCGTCCGACCCTGCCNNGTGGTGACAAGGATTTTGGTCTTCCCGTTCCGAAACGCGTCCAGCACTGTTGTTTTGTCTTTTGCTTTTAATTTCCCGTGCAGGAGTCCGAGCGGAATATCAGGGAATACATCAGACTTGAGACGTTCAAATTCCTTTTTTACGGCTTTTACGGTGGTTATGGTTTCCGATTCTTCGATAAACGGACAGACCAGAAACATGCGGTTGTCATGATGTTTCAATTCTTTTCGAATCCATTCGTAGGCACTTGCCCGCTTTTCCTGAGGAACAACCCATGTTTTTATCGGAGTTCTGCCTTTGGGCATTTCTGTTAAAACGGAAAGATCTAAATTTCCATAGACGGTAAGGGCAAGCGTTCGGGGAATCGGCGTAGCTGTCATGGTGAGAAAATGGGGGGTGAGCGAAGCCAGGTGCCGGCTGGTACCTGGTGACGCTGCGCCCTTTTTTCGGATAACCGAGCGCTGGGTAACACCGAATCTCTGCTGTTCATCTATGACGACCAAACCGACGTTGGTAAATTCAACTTTTTCCTGGAGTAATGCATGGGTGCCGATGAATATGGAAATTGTTTCACTTGTCCTGAGCGAAGTCGAAAGATTGTTACATTGTTTCATTGCTGGTGTTGTATTTTTTATATTTNNATATTTGATATTTTATTTTTAATATTAGTAGATTTCCCTCCCATAACAAGTTCAACATGGATTCCAAAAGGGCTTAATAATTGAGAAATAGTTTGGTAGTGCTGTTGGGCCAGAATTTGAGTCGGAGCCATGAGAACTGATGAATATCCGTTTTTCCATGCCATATATATTGCATATGCAGCAACAACGGTTTTTCCGCTTCCCACATCCCCTTCCAAAAGCCTGTTCATCGGGTATGTCCTTTTGACATCAGCACATATATGAAGGACTGCTTTTTGCTGGTCATCCGTTAGAACGAACGGAAGGTTACTGACGAATTCCTTTACATCCTCCTCATAGACATGGAATGTCGGCGCTTTTTGGCTAGCTTCCCACTCCTTTTTTCTGATAGTTGAAGTGAGTTGAAGAAAAAATAACTCGTCAAACGCAAGCCTGCGCCTCCCCACTTCTGCCTGTGATAGGCTTGTGGGAAAATGGACATTTGATAACGCCTCGTATATGCCCACAAGTTGGTGTTCCTGCAAAATTGTCCGGGGTATGAATTCCGTAAGGAGTGTCCGCTGTATGGAGAGAAGGTATGCAATTCTTCCCCTGATCCATTTTGAAGACACTCCGGCAGTTTCCGGATACACAGGAACAAACCTACCGGTGTGGAGTAGTTCCTGCTCATCACTTCCCAGTATTTCATACGAGGGCGATTCCATCACCAGTTTATTGCCGAAAAATCCAATCGGTCCAGAGAGAGATATTCGGTCGCCTTCGTGAATGATTTTAGGTAGATAGATTTGATTAAACCAGATGACGTTTAAAAGTCCGCTTGTATCGCTGATTACGGCTTCCTGCAATTTTTTTCCGGTTTTGGTGAAAATATTCCGGATTGAATGCACAACACCTTCAACAGTGACGGTTGTTCCGGGGACAACATGACTGACAGGTACGATACGGGAAAAATCGTTATATCGGAACGGTACATAGAACAAAAGATCGCGGACCGTACGTACTCCGAGTTTTTCCAGACGCTTAGCCATCACAGGGCCGACGCGGAGAACATATTGGATAGACGTATCAAGCCGGAGATTCATGTTTCATTGTCATTCCGGCCAATGAGCCGGAATCCATTCTTTCACTATATGCGGATTAAGATCCCGCATCAAGTGCGGGATGACATTCTTCTGTAAAGCGCAGCTTTGCAATGTAATGAGATTAGCAATTACAAATATCTTCTTTTGCAAGGCCTGCTTCATGAAGAAGAGAGAGTAATGTTCCTTTTGGAATTGTTTTGAGATGATACGGGATGACAGCCCGGTTTTTTGTTCGTTTGTGGTACATGATAATATGGCTTCCTGTTTGATGATCGTTTATAAAGCCGATCCGTTTCAGTTTTTGAATCAGTTGTTTCGGAGTAAGTATCGGGAGTTTAGGCATGGATTGATTGACTTTTTACAGTTGACAGCTGAACATTGCCGATGAACGTTTCTCCGCTTGAAGGAACCGGTTCATTATGTTTGTGTAAACTGGCGATATACCCTTCTATCGCATCAACGGCCATCCTTTTTGCTTCCTCTACATTTTTTCCATAGGTAACGCATCCGGGAAGCGCCGGAACAATGGCGGTAAATCCGCCTTCAGGTTCGCTTTGGAATAGGACAGTAAAATTTTGCATACTACAGATATTGTACGGCGGTTATTTATTTTCGTCAAATGGATTGGATTGGATTGGAATGCACGTTTTTAACGGATATAGAGAAGCGGAACAAACGACGTAGCGATAAGCGCGAGGGATGCGATGACAACAATCACTTTCCAAAATTTTTCGTGTTTTCGAAAGAAATTCATCCGGGTAGTAGAACTTCAGGCAAAACGCAGAGAGAATAGATATTCTTTCAATCTGCGCTTGAGAAGTCTTCCTCCTTGACTTGTTTTGAGATAATACTCTCTGCGTTTTGCATCTTGTTCATGAAGGCTTGCTTCATAATAAATAAGTTTCCACGGTTTATATGATTTAGTCGATTTATTTAGTCCAAGATTATGTTCTTTTACTCTTCGAATAAGGTTGTTAGTTGAACCAATGTATAGATTTCTATTTTTAAGGCTATACAAGACATATACATAAAAGAATATAATCTTCTGAAGTTTCACTACCCGGTCATATCGCCCCTTT
>DPYI01000064.1 GCA_003545435.1 Patescibacteria group bacterium
AACACTTCCTGTTTCGTGTCAATGCCGCCTGCGCCCTTGATTTTCATCTCCGGTTTAACAACAGTTCGAATGAATGTAACATCGTCCACGGACACACCGCGTTTAGCCATTCCCGAACAAATCTTGACAAAGTCGGCGCCGGACCGCTCTATAGCTTCTGCTGCGAGTACAATTTGATTACGTCCCTCCTCAATTTCAGGGGTCTTTAGGGTCAAAAAGTGTTCAGGGACGAACAGTCCTGTCTCAATGATAAACTTAACGATGATGTTTTTCCGCATGGATCTGGCTGAGGCCGTCAGATCAACGAGTTCCTGCTCAAAAAGATCGGCTTTTCCCTCTTTAATTTTGGAAATATTAGGGACAACATCCAGCTCATCAGCGCCATCCTGTATAGCTTCGCGGATGCTGTGGATTTTGACATCCCGTATATCCTGTCCCAATGGAAAGCTGATGACCGTTCCGACTTTTGCTTTATCCTGAACATAGGATTTGGCAAGTTTTACGTGNNTTGGCAAAGTCCAAAACTTTCGGATTTATCGAGTTCATACTAATTTACTACCTATAAAGGAACAACCTTTTAGGTGGGAGCATTATTTGACAATGTAACCGCCGTTTTCTACACCGACCTCTTCAATATGCACGATTCTTTCAGGATATACTGCTTGCCAGTAATCACAGTCTGCTTGAGCTCCTTCCCACCGTTCTGGCCACCACTCATCCGTTCCTTTTTTCGACCAAGGTTTCCCGAGAAACGTCGGCCCCCTGCGTTGATCCGAACTGCTATTATTGGGAGATGGTGCGGATGATTCAGTTGGATTGGGGTGAAGAAGGTCGTCAATAGCCGCTCTGACTCGATCCCGTGAACCTATTTGATTTTCAATACTTATTATGTTCATGAGGCTATGGTACTACAAATCCATTTTTTTTTCGATACCTGAAGATAAAAATTTATTTCTCTATCATTTGACATCAGACTATCTCCAGCGGAAAAAGGCGGAAATTAGATTTTTGGAGGGTTGAAGAGGAGAAAAGTGTTATCAGTCACTCATCTTAACTGCTAAAAGACCATAAAAGCTGTTCCACCGCCTTATTCAATGCGGATCAAACATTCCTGCTATAATACACGTCATATGAAGTACACATCGGTTGTCTGCGGCGGAACATTTGACCGGCTCCATACGGGCCACCAGAGCCTCCTTGAGAAGGCATTTTCCGTCGGAGATCATGTGACCATCGGCTTAACGACAGATGAGTATGTAAAAAATCTCAAATCTCAAAATAATAATGCAAAACAAATAAAAAAAATAGTTGCATATCAGGATCGGAAGCGCATTCTTGAAGCGTGGCTGAATGATCAGGGGTGGGATGGGCGATACACCATCGTCCCGATTGACGACTCGTATGGCCCGACCCTCCTTCGTCCCGCCATGGCGGGACTACGGACGGGCAAGCTTCCTGATTTTGACGCGATTGTGGTAAGTTCGGAAACCCGAAAAACCGCAGAAGCCATAAACACTCTCCGCAAAGAAAAAGGATTGCATGCGTTGAAAATAATAGAAATTCCCATGATTCCTGCGGAAGATCTTCGCAGTGTTTCCTCAACCCGGGTGCGCAGCGGTGACATTGATACTAATGGCAGATTAATCCTTCCTGATAACCTCCGGCCGGAATTGAAAAAACCAATCGGTATTGTTATTTCCGAAAGACAATTGTTTCAGGTTCTGGAAAAAGACACGGGAAAAATAGTTATTACGGTCGGGGATATGACGACGGAGAAATTACTTACTCACGGGGTGAGGCCAACCCTTTCCATTATTGATTTTCAGATGAAACGGAAGCCGTTCCTGTGGGATACGGAGCTGTATGGAAAGTTGGTACAGAATGCAGTAATTCACGAGGTGAGAAGCGGCCCGGGATATATCAGCAGGGATGCAATTCAGGTAATACAGCATTGGGCAACCACAATTCACACACCCTTTAAAGGTGTCACCTTGCAAGGTGTACATAGTAATCTACCAAATACCGTCATTATCGTTGACGGAGAGGAGGATTTGCTTGTGTTACCGGTTCTTGTGGAGGCGCCGATTGGCAGCATAGTATATTACGGCCAGCCCCGATTAGATCGGAGCCAGCCTCCAACAAACCCGATTCGAGATAGTCAAATGCGTACAGAATTGCATAGAGGTGGTATAATACAGGTCCTTGTGACAGAAAAGAAGAAACAGTACGCGCGTGTATTGTTACATAAATTTATTACGAAATATGATAGAGAAAAAAATTGAAATACCAACGGGCGCTGAATTGCAGATAGGAGCCCATTCAGATGGAGATGTTTTTTGGGTTAATGAAAGGTTTACAGCAACAGTAGTTTCCGAAGACCGAGAAGGTCATGCGCTTATTATTGATGTTCCGTCAGATCCACCGTCGTCCGCCCATCTTCCTCTCCCCGAATAAGCAGGAGCGTCATTTACTTCCACTTCGGCAGTTCAAACCGGAACACATCCCTCAGCTTAAATGTTACGGTCACGCTTTTTCGGATGGTTTCACTTCCGGGCTGCATATCAGACCCGCCCCCCATTCCTTCGCCTCTGAGAAGCGCCATGGGGCCTTGCTGGGTTGTCCCTTCAGAGATGGTGATGATTGGGCCAAGTTTTTTCCCTGCGGCTTTTGCCAGGAGATCTGCTTTTTTGCGCGCGTCCCCAACAGCAGAAGAGAGGAGTGCTCTTCCCGAGGCGCTTTCCTCGTCTAGGGTGAAGTTCGGACCATAGACGGAGGTGGCGCCTGTTTTACTGAGTATATCCGCAAGAGCTCCGGCTTTCTTTGCGTCCCGAAGAGTGATTTCTATAGAATTACTGACCCGCCATGCGCCGGGCCTTCGTTTTTGAGATCCCCGTTCTGTGTACGTTTCTTCTTCCTGGTAGATGGAGAGATTTTGCGTTTTTACATCAGACGCAGGGATGCCGAAATTTTTCACTGCACTTGTTATCGTCGCAATTTTTTGATTTGTTTCATCAATTGCCTGTTCCTTCTTGTCCTTGACAATCGTTACTGCAGCAGTAAACGACGCCCGTTTATTTTCCTCCTCCGTTTGGGCTTCACCGACAACTGTCACAGTAGAAGAGGTGCTCAGGGCAAACGTCCCCCAGTTGATAAACCGCCACGGCAGGAAAAACGCGCCGATGATGACGAGTGCAAGAAGAATGATGCTTGCGGACAAAAGATACTGGATCAAGCGTTTGGGATTCATATGTTGGATTCCTCCTAGTATCCATGATAGAGGAATGGCGGACGTTGTCAAATAGGGGGTGTGCGAGCAAAGGTTCTAAATTCGAAGCACGAAATCCGAAATACGAAACATGTGATAAACAAATTCTAATGTTTTAAACATTTAAAATTGGAATTTGGAATTTGTTTCGAATTTCGAGATTCGGATTTTGAATTTTTATTTATGTTATAGTACTTGTATATGGCCAAATATGTTCCGGACATCAAAACCCAGCGGTGGGTGATTATTTCTCCATCTAGAACCAAACGTCCCTATGAAGAGGAAAATTCAGAATCTAAAATTCAGAATTCAGAATTAAAAAAACAGAATGTTTGTCCTTTTTGTCCGGGCAATGAAGGGATGACCCCGCCTGAAGTGTACCGGATGGGAACAGGAGCTCCGGATCAGCCAGGCTGGGAAGTGCGGGTGGTCCCGAATAAATACCCGATTACCGATATCCACGAGGTCATCATCCACTCCGTAAGCGATACGGATGATATTGAAGAACTCTCATTGGAACAGGTGACGAAGATATTTACTGCATACCGCGACCGGTACCGCGCCAATCAGGAGATGGGCCAGGTGATGATTTTCTGCAACCACGGCTTAGGAGCAGGAGCCAGTCTTAATCATCCTCATAGCCAGCTGGTGGTCGTGCCCAACCAAATTAACCTGGACGCGGTGGAGATGGAGCCGATTAATAATGTGGTAGAGGAAAATACCAACTTTGTTACATACTGTCCGGATTTCTCCCAATGGCCGTTTGAAGTGTGGATTGCTCCAAAAATAAAAGAGAAACGGTTTGGCGAAGTAACGGATACGGAACTGCCGGATTTGGCAAAAGTCGTCAAAGACGGACTGAAAAAAATTCAAATAGCATTATCTGACCCCCTCAATGCGACGCTCTATGAAGCTAAGCATTTAGTGTACAACTACTACATTTATCACGGGAAAAATTGGTTCTTGCGGATTATCCCCAGGGCTATCCATCGGGCTGGGTTTGAGCTGGGGACCGGACTGTCGGTAAACGTGATGGATCCCACCAAGGCCTCAGAGTGGCTCGTCAAAGCAGGGAAGCCGGAAGGATAATTTTTACAGTTCAATCGTTATCTCGGTCGGTATTGCGTCTGGTGTTGCACTTGGTATTGCATCGTGAACGACTTGAAACATTCGATCTTGTGGTTCACCGGATTTTTCCACTGTGAGATTGACTGTTTGCCCCGGCGCTATCTCTATTCCTTCTATAGGCACAACATGTTGCGTTAGACTTTCCCGGTAGAGATCATTTATTAACTCTACTTTATATGCGGTGACAGGTCCTTTTGGGTCTGGTGAATGTTTGAATACGAGACCATCTCCAACACTCGCCTCCCGAAAACCGAGATTGTGATTTATCGTAAGCGATGTTCTTTTTCCTTTGTCTTCATAAATATATGTCTCTGTCATATCTCTCCTTTCTCTGGGCAGAAATTGTGAGTAACTCTGACTTTTGTGAATCCGCAGAACAGTCTCAATTTCAGTTCTTGCGTTTTTCCTGGGGGTATGTTTACAGCTCCTTCTATGGGAACATAAGCAACTTCAGGGAGGTATGAAAGAACATGATTGACATTGACCCTTTTTTTCACTGTGATAACATCTTCAGGGACATCAGACAGTGAATGTTCGGGATCATCGCCAGTCCATGGTATGTGTTCGAGTGCTATGCCTTTTTCGGGGTCAGCCATTCCCCAGAATTGATGATTCTTATCAACTTCACCAACAGTTTTCTTTTGTTCTGCTTTTCCTTGTATTTCTATTATTCCTTTTCCCATATTTATCCTTTCATACCGCCGGGGGTATCTAACGGTTTCTCCTCTGGTGCGCTTGTAAAGTGAATAACATTGATTTCTTCTCCGCCGACAGTCAATGGCTTTACTTGTCCAGGTTCAATCTCAAAGTTAGATATGTGTATATCTTTATACTCAAAGTTAGTTCCATTCTTAGGATCTCTAACGAGCGTGTGGATAAAACCAGTGATTGGTCCGTCGTTCTTTTCTGAATGGACAAGTCTGAGATCGCCGAGTGTAAATTTGGTTCTTGAAGGCATCGCATGATTGATTTGACCAAGGATGTAACCTTCTTTGTTCTATATTATTCCTTCTCCCATATTTTCTTTTCTTTCGGGCAGGGGAACATCCCCTTTGTTTTACTCGTGAATGACCAGGATGCGGGATTCTGTGCCCGGCACATCAACCGCTCTTGCTTGATCTGGGTATACACGTTCCATAACAGTCCCCGATGCAGGATCTCTCACGCCGATCATATGCTCGCCGTGTAAAACGTCAACCCTGTTTCCTTCGATACTGACATTGACAAGGTCTCCCCGCTCACTGATGGTTCCTACTTGTTCAAATGGTTCACCGAGTTTTCTTTGAACAAACACTTCTCCTTTGCTCATACATCTCCTTTCTGTTGAAGCCCCAACAGCCACATCACGGCTTCTTTTTTGTAGCGTCTGTCGCCCCGGGAATTGATCCTGATAGCCGGGAGTTTGCCCCGTTTACCCCAGCGCTTGATGGTAAGAGGGGACACGCGAAGGATTTTCGCTACTTCTTTGACAGTGAGTAAATCAGGCCAATCAGCTCCGAGGGACATAGGTTGTTCATAGTGGATAGTTCATAGTTTATAGCAAGAAACGCTAAAACGATGAAATCCGCTATCTCCTTTTAGGCAGGAGTAATAAAACACTATCGTAGGCAGTCATAAAGTATCATCTCATGTCGTACATTGTCAATAGGTGAAAAATAGTTGTGGATAACTTAGGGATAAAATATTATTGTGCGAACACTAGAAACTGTTTACAAAGATGATATACACCATATCTTTGTCATTGCGAGGAGTGAAACGACGAAGCAATCTTTCAAATAGTCAGTGGAGTAAGATCTATAAAATCCGGATTCGTCTTTCGAATCAATTCTAACTTTTTTAATCTGGATCCTCCTTTGATTTGTTTTTCTCTTTGTATCGCTTCTTTTATATCGGTATATATTTCGTAATAGACTAGAACTCATCTCAAAACCTT
>DPYI01000003.1:0-8597 GCA_003545435.1 Patescibacteria group bacterium
TTAGATTTTATTTTAGGTTAGTTAATATATAATAATGAAGTCAAAATATGAAACTTGCTATTATTCTTTCCACAAACAACGCAGAAACAAACTGGAACGCTTTTAGACTTAGTAATCTTGCTCTTAAAAATGGCGACAATGTTAGTATATTTCTCCTAGGTGAAGGTGTGGAATATCTTAAATTCAGCAACGAGAAGTTCGATATACAAAAACAGGTAGACATGTTTCTTGAGTCAGGAAAAGGAGAAATTTTAGCTTGTGAGACTTGTATGGTTCTCCGACATCAGGAAGGTAATAAAACCTGTCCCGTAAGCGGAATGAAAGAATTATATGGCTTGGTAAAAGATTGTGATAGGGTTCTTACTTTTTAGACGCAAGCGCCTTTTTAAATGCTTGTTAGACTGTTGAAGCATGAGTAAGCAACTTTATCTGAGCGAGTCTATTTCGAGCTTGTTCAGCCCCCAACTTCGTCCCGCTTGGCGGGACTTCGATGGGCAGGCAGATTGGATTTTGAAAAGCCTTGATACACTGTGATAAACTGTTAGTCAGATTAATACTAGGATTACGGAGCAAATGATAGTTTAGAGTGTTATGACGATCCATTTTTATAACCCCGTAGGATGTTCGAACCTTCTGATATACTAAAGTACATAATATGTTATCTCTTTTTCTCCTTTTAGTTTATTCTTTGATTCTTTCAATAGTATTTTCACGTCCGATATTTTTTGAAGTTCGACAGCCCTTTTCTTTGATTGGATTTATCATTGAACTAGCAAGTTTGATCATGGCTTTTGTCCTTGTCCTTCGTTTTTACAAAAAGAATGGCCTTTCTAAAGCACTCGTTTTTTTTCTCCCTTTGTTTCTTTTGGCACCTGTCCTTGAGGGGGATTGGATTATCAGCGGGAGGTTTACATTCCATCAGTTAAATTTTTATCTTTGGAATACGCCACTTGCGATCATTTTCTATTATGCAGGTGGATATGAATTGTATCTTCTATACAAAAAAATAGGAAAGGGATTTGGTAATCGTCTAAAAGCAGCAGGTATACATCTTCTGTTGGATACATTACTAACGACCCCATTTGCAATTCTCTTAGGATTTTGGACATTTCGGAGTACCTTACTTCCGTATTATCCATTCATTATTCCAGTTGTTCATATTGGTGAAGTAGGGTTTGGGTTTTTGTATATTCTCTTTCAAGAATGGTTATTAATGACGAAAAAGGTCAAAGGGGCTGCAAAACCTCTTGTTTCGATTTCTGTAATGTTTATTGCTCTACTCGTTTACAGTCAATTACGATTTGTATTTGATTGGTTTATATAATTTTAAACTTCCTCTACCGCTCGGAGCACGTTGGTAACTTTATACACCTAAAATTTGGTAGTATTAAAATATGAATATAAATATAAGTATAAATACAAACAAAAATCCTACGGCTGTATCCAGTAACGTTTCCCAAGATAAAAATCAACTTTCCCTGACCACATTGGAAATTGTGTTTAACCGGCTTTTTGCAATTTTGCTGGTTTTAACCACTATCCCGTTTTTTTTAAATATTTTAACTCTCCCCTCAATCATTCTTTTTGCGGTATTTAGTATTTTTCTTTGTTTCAGTAAAAAATATCATCTATTTACTAATATCATCTTTTTCATTTTTGCTCTCGGCGTTTATTTTATCCCTTTGCCCATTGGTTGGGGGTGGTTTCTCCAACTAAAAGAATTTCGCATGGGGGGTTTCAATTTTAATATTCTCCCAATTTTTTTTATCACCCCGCTTATTTTTGTTTCTTTTTCGGTGAGAAATATTTTAGGCAACATTTTAGCTTACTTTAATACCAGCATGGTTTCACGCACTGTATACTATTTTATTTCTTTATTTATTGTTTTTACGGCACTCTTGGTTTATCCGTTTTTTGACAGCGTGAAGTTGCGTGAACGGGCTATGGAAGATGACGATGGCAGCAGTCAGTTGTCTTATGTTTTAACAAAACAAGAACTGAAAATAAAACCTGGGAAAACCGGTGCTCGTAGCACCGCTCTTTCGCGTGATTACACCGCACAATATGATTCAATTAACAATAAATACATTTATCGCTTGAATCTTGTGGATTCGCTTGCCGAATCCATTACTTTTGTTGCGGTTAAAGTCGACGGCGAAAAAATTAATTTTAAGACCGACCACGGGGTGGATTGTTCACATTGCCAGATGGGGGTAAGCGATTCCTATAGTTTAGTTTTTCCAGCCGGTAAAGATGTTGATTTTATTATCACCAATGACCAGATGATTAAAACAATAACATTTACCTAACAGGGAGACAAAGTGGCTAATTTTGTTTTTTGGAAATAGTTTCCCAAGAATAATAAAAACTTTTATGAAGCTGAGTTTTTACGGAAGAGCAATGCATTTTTATATGTGGTTTGGTAGATTTTTTGCCAAAGCAATTAACATATTCATATTTTCCCTGTTAGTTTTTTAATGAAAAATTGGATTATAAGACCAGGGGAGGATGTTTATAAAGTTGATAAGGCAACGGGAACGATTAAACGCGGACATTTGCAAATTGACCTTAACGCCAAAGAATTGTCTTGGCAGGAATAGCTATCATTTTTGAAGCCATCGAGTTTGGATTGTTGGAATAATATAAAATGTATATCAGTTCGTGAAGCTATCGAGGATACGAAAATATCTGCCGTTAAAGGTGATAGGGAGAGGTGTTTTCTCTCCAGTTGAATCATCGGTTGAATAAATCATGATGTGTAAATGTGGTCCGTCTGTATTACCGCTATTGCCAATCAGGCCAATTACTTCTCCCGTCTGAACCTTGTCGCCCTCTTTTATTTTAAATGATCCTTTCTTGAAATGGGCCATCAGTACATCAAAATTGGGGCAACCGATAACGATAAAGTTTCCTTCAGGGGCCTTTGGATTTTTTATCCCAATCGGTTGGTCGGCAATACCGTCTCTCATTTTTTTTACATAACCTACACACGGACTGTCGACGGGAGTATTATATGTTTCGTTTGTCTCCAAGTCTGCTTGATGGAATTTAAAAAGAGAACCAAGAGAAGGGAACCTTAGTATATCTAGGGCGTATTTCTCTATCTGCCTACTGTGGATTCCCCAAAAGCTACCGCTTGCAGTAACTAGATATTTTCCGTTTTTTAAGGGATATTCCAGTGATACTGCACCAGCAGGTATTGGTAGAGTTTCTCTATACTTTCTGACAATAAATACGGCTGAAGGGATGGTTAGAATAAAGAGTATTACAATCAGTGACCTTTTCATTGATTATATTGTATACTTATTACTGAAGGAGGATATATGTTTATATCAACAAAAAGAGGAATAATCTCTGCTGTTCTATCGCTTCTTCTTGAATTTTATGCCTTCAATTTTGTCCCAAAAAATATTAATATTATCGCCACCCGGAGTCTTTCAAGACAGATTATTGACTATGCACTTAACTTTATCATTTTCTTCATCGTTTTCTATCTAACATTGACACTTATTGCCTATATCATCAAAAAGATCTTCCCGAAATCTAAATAAAGAATAATTTGTATATTTGCTTGAGTACCGTAGTTTAGTTGGCAGGAATAAGAGCAGGTTTCACTTTTTCCATCTCTTATCTTAGTTGCTGTTCAAACTTCGCATCTTGGAATATCTCGATAATACTTAGGAATCGCTTGGTTATAGTAAGACTACGATTCTCGAGCAAGATAGTTTACAGCTTCTGACAATCCATTTATTTATATATAATAGACGTTCGAATTTTTATCTTGCAACCTACCAATAAGGATTTTGTAATTACTTCTATTAGTGTTAAACTACATTTACATGAAACCTAACATTACTCTCAAACTAACAAAAGAAATTTTAGCCGTATCTAACAAGCCAATCCCTAAAGTACGCCTTGCAAAAATGGTATATTTCTCGTTTAAAGAGCTTGTAATGGCGGGTTACTATCACCCCAACGATTTGGCATTTATTAGAATGCCTTTAGGTCCTGTGCCTTTTGATTTTTACGACATTCTACTGACAGATGATGATATAGCAATTACAACAACAAATGTCGGACTTTCTTACAACAGAGAAAATTATTCTTTAAAACCAGGCGTCAGTGTCAAAAGTCCTTATCTTTCTTTATTAAGTCAAATAGTTAATCAACTTGATCAATATCCGACTAGTTCGCTTGTGGAAATCAGCCATAACGATTCTTCGTGGTTAGATAACAATAATGGAGATACATATTATGTTTCTAAAAATGATCTAACCCCCTTTAAAGGAATAAAGGCTACAAAGCTTTCGGGAGAATTTGATGATCAGTTAATCCAGTCCAAGCTAGTCAAAGGAATGAAAGAGGAGATTGTAAAAGACAGCTCTGCTCTTGAGTTTCCCGATCAATACTCTTCGGATAAATAATATGTCCGAGTTCTATCACGTTTCAGAAGTGGTAGCTAATTTGTGGTCAGAGTACGGAAAAACCTCAGAATATAAAAGTGATACACAACCTATTGTAGGAATTAGTCAAGATCACCCTATTATTATTCGAAGAGAAGAGGAGGGTTTACGTAGAATAGTTGATAGACTAGGAAACGAATTGAGTAATTCAAAAATTCTATACTTAAAGAAGCTCCGAGAACGAGTTCCTTCAGAATGGGTGTCTGAGTGGATTACATATCATCGAATCCTTTTTGAGCGTGTTCTCAAGTCATGTGGGGTTTATCGAAGAAAAGATGTTTGGTTTGACACAATAGAAGCTTCAGAAAAAGATTATAAAATTCCAAGCAACCGATTGGTGCCATCAAGAATGTCTAATCTAAGATTGAGCAAAGAACAAAGGGACTTGCGTAGTTTATATAGCAACAAAATCAAGATTAAATGTTGAAAATAGAGTTTTAAGATTGACAGGTGGTATATTTATCTCAATTTCCCTATTACGGAACATGTCTATAGGGGGAGCCAAATGTGATATTTTTTCTATGATGCTTCGAAAAATTCCAAAAAATGTTTTTATCTTAGGTTTGGTAAGTTTTTTTAATGATTTGGCGTCGGAGATGATTTATCCGATTGTGCCGATTTTTCTTACCTCTGTTTTGCATACGTCAATTCCGATTGTAGGGTTGATAGAAGGGATCGCGGAAGCGGTAGCCAGTATCAGCAAATATGTTTTCGGAACGGTTTCTGATTATTTCCAAAAAAGAAAAGTGTTTGTCGTCCTTGGATATTCTTTGGGGGCAATATCAAAACTCCTTATCGGACTTTCCTATTTTTGGCCTTTAGTTTTGTTTTCCAGAGTTGTAGACAGGCTTGGGAAAGGATTGCGGACTGCTCCAAGAGACAGCATTCTCCTGGAGAATACCACACCGCAAAATAAAGGGTTCGTTTTCGGATTCCACAGGGCATTTGACAGTTTAGGAGCAGTGTTCGGACCGCTGGTAGCTCTCCTAGTTTTGTACCTTGTAAAGGAGGATGTGAGGCTGGCCTTTTTTATTGCTTTTATTCCTGCTTTTATCGCAATTATTCTTCTTATTATGTTTGTTACTGAAAAGAAAAAAGCGGTGCAAAGAGAAAAACAAACGTTCGTAAAAATACGGTGGAAAAACCTTGATTATAATCTCAAAGTTTTTCTTTTCATAAGCTTTTTATTTTCGCTTGGAAATAGTTCCGATGCGTTTCTTCTGTTGTATGCTAAAAACCTTGGGTTAACGACGACACTCGTGGTGTTGGCCTATGTTCTCTATAATGTTTCTCAAACCGTTTTTGCAACCCCGGCGGGTTTGGTAGCAGATAAGGTCGGTGCAAAAAAAGTATTTTCAGCCGGCTTGCTTGTATTTTCAGTGGTGTATTTTTTCTTCGGTTTTATACAGAATTCTTCCTGGCTGTGGGTGCTGTTTCCGGTCTACGGGATTTACATAGCCGCCACTGACGGCGTATCGAAATCATACATTTCTGAGTTTATTACAAAAAAAGAATCAGGTACGTATTTCGGCGCATATTACACGCTTACTGCTATCGGAACGTTTTTAGCGTCGTTTGTAGGAGGAGTTCTCTGGAGCAAGGTGAATCCATCGGCAACATTTTATTACGGCAGTATATTATCGTTTACAGCATGTATTCTGTTTTTCATTTTGATGCCACCTTCCACAAGCCGGCTCACTTTCCTTCAGGGGATAATGATTGGGAGCCAGGGGTACGATGGCAAACATTCCGGTATCTTAAAGAAAATTTGGGGGTCGTATTTAAAAACATTGGTTCAGTTGAAAAGCCAAACATTGAAATACAAATTTATTCTTCAAAACAACTATCAAAGGATTTTGTCGAAAAGTTTATCAAAGAAATCAGATACAGATACAACCTTGATCTGGATTTGAACGAATTTTACAAACGTTTCACCCGCGATGCATTCGTCGGTCCGGTGATTCAGAAGATGTATGGCATGCGTCCCGGTCATCAGGATTCCCTGTACGAATATCTCATCATCGGCATTATGCTCCTTGTACGGTTCGCCGTTCTATCCAAATGATGCAGGTGTTATTTGAAAAATATGGTACGCTTCTTGAGTTTGATAATAAGAAACTCTGGTGTTTCTGGGAACCGGGAAGTCTGAAAAATATTACGGAAGATGAATTACGATCATTAAAAGTTGGGTATCGTGCAAAATCAATAAAGAAAACCGATGATTATTTTGCAGACGGTCGTATAGACGAGATGGAACTACGGAAAAAAGACCGAGATACCCAGATGGAGGAATTGTTAAAACTCTATGAGCCGGTATAATATCAGCAGAACTGGAGAAAAATGGTACACTATATAAAATAGTGTTGAATAGCAAATTGTTGTTGTTCCAAGAATATCCGTTTTAAGTGAAAAAGATTATTTTGCTCGTAAAAGAGAATAAGAGCTTTTTTAAACTCAACTTCATCGACGCTTCTATATGATAAAGGACAATATCCATTTGCCAGGAGAATAGCGTTGCTTACCATTCTCGCTGTACGTTTATTACCATCAGCAAAGGGTTGAAGGTAGGATATCGTAGCAAGAAATACGAATGCTTTTTCAACTACATGAGGTAATTTCTGTACATGAGTAATTATTTTTTCAAGCGCTTCTTCTATCTGCCACTTCGTATTCAATGGAATGTAGTTTGTTCCAGTAATTCCTATTCCATATTCTCGAATATCTGGTTTGATATCTAAATCTTTTCCGAATCATTTTGAGGTAATAAGTTTATTCTGTCAAGTGGAACAGAAGCAGGTACGTTTCCCGCGGAATCTATCCTGAATGTGTCCTAAGCAAGCACCCCCCGGAAACCCTGGAAGGGTTGAAAGAAGCGTTTGAAAAAGCAAATATAAATAATTAAATTTTCGCGTATTTAATTATCCGGGAGGGGCATAACTTCAAGCGTGCCCTTCATGCCCATTTGCCGATGTGTTCCGACAGAACAATAAAATTCAAATGAACCTGCTTTGTCTGCGATAAATTGCACAGTCTCCTGTTGACCTTTCTGAATCTGTTTCGTGCGGACCTGAAATTCATCCAGAACAAAGTCATGGAATCCTTCTTCATTGATAAACGTAATTTTTACTGTATCACCTTGATTTACTTTCATCGAATTCGGGGTGAAAGAGAAACTTTTTCCCGTTATGGTGAATTCTTTTGTCGATGATCGGGCTATTGGTTGCAATGTCACTGATGTCGGGACCGGTAATTCGATTGCCTGAGAGTTTGTCGATCCCAAAGCAGATTTTATCGTGTAGTTATAATAGACAGCTGCTCCAAGAACGACAAATGCCATAATTCCAAGAATTGTGATAATTTTTTTCATATCTAAAGGATTTTGACGACATTCCACCAATTGTTGATGTATTCTGATTTTCTGTTTTGATATTTGAGATAGTACGCATGTTCCCAGATATCGAGAGCAAGAAGCGGCATGTTTCCGGTAAGATACGGCGAATCCTGATTGGGAGTGGAATAAAGCTTAAGCGCATTCTTGGCATCCTCCACAAGCCAGACCCAACCGCTGCCGAAATGATTGAGAGCTGTCTGGGTAAATTCATTTTTAAAATTCTCAAGAGATTCGTATTGTTTCAGTATTCTTTTTATCAGTATTTGATCTTTGGATGTGTCAGGTTTCATTACGGAAAAGAAGAATGTGTGGTTAACGTGTCCGCCGCCGTGATTGCGAATGAGAGTCTTGTCCGCATCCTCAATAGGAAGCGATGAGAGATCGGTGAGCATTGACGGAAGAGATTCTGTCTGAAGGTCAGGGTATTTTCCAAGAACCGCATTGAGTTTATCTATGTAGCCCTGGTGATGCTTCGTGTGGTGGATCCGCATGGTTTCTTCATCAATGTATGGTTCTAGTGCGGTATACGGATATGTTAGTTTTGGCAAAGTAATCATATGCTTTGACTTAATTTGTCTATATGTAGCATATCACCATCTGTAGTGTACGTATTTATTTAAGACTTATGAGGCCATTCACCTCTTTTACTCTCCGGCTTTGAGCCACTGGACGTACGTACAGCCCGTTGCCAGCCTTTTTTCTTTATCCCATCCGGATGTAGAACATTTTTTCATCTTTTTGCC
>DPYI01000003.1:8614-33204 GCA_003545435.1 Patescibacteria group bacterium
CCGTCGGTTTTTTTCGTATCCGGATTCCATGATCCTCCGGTACACCGTTGCAGTTTCCGTCCGGAAGCCGTGACGGTAATTTCTCCCAACGGCTTTCCGCATTTGGGACACACATCACTTTGTACTGGTTGACCGCTCACAGGTTGTGTTGTCATATGGAATATACTATACAGTATTTTTTTTGATTGTGGTAGCTCTAAAGCGAGCCGTGTTTAATACAAAAGAAAAAATGATGAGATGGTTGCAATAAGCGCATAGTATGATACTATCACATAGTATGATAAAGTATGATATCAATTGGAATGTATGAAAACCCGGCTTACCATTACGCTTTCCCGAGATATCGTACAAAAAATTGATCAGCTCATTGACGGACAAAACATACGGAACAGATCTCATGCGATAGAATATCTCACTCATCAGAGTCTTGTTCCGGCTGTCCGGACAGCAGTCGTTCTCACCGGAGGACCATCAACGGGAAAGTCATGCCCTTCATTGGAGCCTATTGATCGCCAGCCGCTTGTTACGATCCTCATCCAGCACCTGAAAAGCTATGGAATTATTACACACACCGGGTGTGCGTAGAGAGTTTTACGGGAAACGCATATCCCAAGCGCGAAGGCGATGCGCCAAAAAACCATACGGTTTCAGCTGTCCATAGCTAGACAGCTATTTCCCGCAATTGGGCCATGGAGCAAGGCCGGCTGTTGAGATTTTAAATGCTGCGGTCCGGATTGCCTCTTCAGGATGAAACCGCAACTCTGGATTTGGATCCATATTCATGGCTCTGCGTGTTGTTTTCCATGTATATGTTGAAAATTGGAAGAGTCCTCCGTAATCGCCGTTTCTTGCATTAAATCTTAAGTTTGACTCACATACAGCAACCTTCCATAATTTTTGTCGGTCAATCGCAAAGTGGTTGCTATATATGGTAAACCATTCATCGAGTTGTTGGGATGTGACGGGTATTGGCGAGGGTGTGGGTAATAGAGAGGGAGTGGGAGTATTGGTTGGTTTAGGAGTGGGTGTTAGAGTCGGAGTAACCGTGTCTGTCGGTGTTATCGAAAGAGTAGGAGAAGGTGTCATTGTTGGAGTTGGTGTGGGAGACACAAAGGCAGGGTTACTCCCCGTGATGATAAAAAATAGCGATACCGGAAACACGGACCAGCCAATGCGTATAAAAAGTTGTTTAAGAAATTCATCCATTTTTTACCTTTGGATATCTTCAAGATAGTATCCGGTTCCCACGACCCATCCAAAAGGTTCGAACAGGAGACTGTAGCCGCGTTTTGGGAGGGGTATTGACTCATCTTTTTTAGGGAAATAATAGTCAGTATATCCGCCGCCTTCTTTCATTCCGTTTTTTATAATCTCCCTCACAAAATACACGCCGCCGATAAATGAATTCCATCGGTTTGTCCCTTCCACATCCGTTTTTCCGTAGAGAACAACATTGACTCCGTCAGTCGTGTCTGCCCAAAAATACCCTTCCTGATTTTGTCCGTACCGCAAGTCCCGTAAAAGATCTGTTCCCATCTGTTGAGTTTGCTCCAGCGTTAGTTCTCCTTTGAGGTGTTTTTGGTAGAGAGCATCAAGCATGGAAACTGCAGTTTCCGTCTGGGTTTTTATGACCAGATCCTGTTTCTCTTTGAGCGTTGCCATGGATTGGGAACTAGTCGAACGGCCGTAGAGAAACGTGCCGAACACAATGACGACGATACAGAGAATTCCGATGAAAATTGACGTAAGGGGATTGTTACGGCCAGTCCTTCTTCTTTCCATAGAGCGTAGTAAACCACAAAGCGGTATGGCATCACAAGGGGGAAATTCGTATTTTCTTTTCTTTCGGTTTTTATGGTACGCTTAAACCATATGAAAACAAAAAAGAAGAAGTCTTTACCCTTAGCAAAAATAGTTAGCATCATAGTATTTAGTGCCGTCGTTTTAGGTATTCTAATTTATTTTTGGGGAAAACAGACAGGAATGATAGGCATGAAGACTTCAAAACTACCAATAACAGTGCAAACTATCAATGACCAGACACAACTCTATACAATCAAAGCTGAATATCCGGTGTTTGGTAACGCTCTCGATCAATTAAATAAGGCAATTGAAAAAGATGTTACATCCCGCATAGATGAATTTAAAAAGCAATCAGAAGAGAATTGGGAAGATTTGAAGAAGTTCAGAACATCGCAAGATCAGACGTCTGAATTTCCCAAGAGTCCGTTTACATTTTTTTTACAATGGACACCGCAGCAGGTAAACAAAAATTATATTAGTTTTGTCATGAATATTGAGTGGTTCACAGGCGGAGCAAACATGGCGCAGGATTTTGTAACATTTAATTGGGATGTGCGGAAAAACAAACCTCTCCTTTTAGAAGATTTATTTCCGAAAAATAATGAGTATTTAAAATCAGTATCCGGGTTTACCCGGGAAAACCTTTTAGAGCAATTCCGGGTTAATGGGACAGAAGAAACATATCTCCCAAAAGATATGGTTGAGGTGGGAACTGCACCTACCATTGAGAATTTTTCCCGGTTTACGTTTGACGACGCGGTAATAACGTTTTATTTCCCGAAATACCAAGTGGCTCCGGGTTCGTTTGGTCCGCAGAAAGTGACTATGGAGAGAAAATAGTTTCATAAATAATTTTTACGTATGATTAGAAAAGTAAAGGCAGGGTATCGGGTGGTGGCAGAATCAGGCCGTCACATGGGGACGTATAGAACTATAGAGGAAGCAAAAAAGAGGCTTCGGCAGATAGAATATTTTAAGCATTTAAAGAAGAGATAATAGAAGAAAAAATACTTTCATCTATTGATACATGAAAGTAGAAAGAAAGGTCAGTTGAGGACAGTAATGCCTGCATTAAGATAGGCGGCAAAAGATACCCACAGAAGATACGGGATGAGAAGTGAGCCTGCTGTTTTATTTGCTTTGAGAAACGACAGAATGGTTCCGACAATTGCTATCCAGAGAATTCCGATGATTCACTTGCAAGAATAAAAAGAAGAAACATCCATGGATTTTTCTTTTTCATAATACTTTTATTATGTTGAATATGAACAGTATATGCAATACGTGATAATGAATATGGTATGATAAAAAAAGAGNNGGCGGGTTCAAGAGACTGTAATTCCAAATTTTTAAATTTGGAAACAGTCTCTAGAAAAAGGAGGTATCTTATGATCGGATACGTTGGTCCCATTGAACAGTTGACCCAAACAAACACCAATTTCCGGCAGGTTATCTTTACCGGACCGTATTGCCAATTGGTCGTGATGTCGCTTTTACCAAATGAAGAAATCGGTCTCGAAACTCATGTAAACCTTGACCAGTTTTTCAGAATTGAGGAGGGAGAGGGAAAAGTCGTGATGAATGGGGAAGAACAGACGTTTAAAGCAGGAGATGCAATAATCGTTCCGGCGGGAACAAATCATAATGTCATAAATACGTCTCCTGACAAACCGCTGAAACTCTATACGATTTACACTCCGCCCAATCACCCGGACGGGAAGATCCATAAAACCAAAGCAGAGGCGATGGCCGATGAGAAAGATCACGTATAATTTAGCTTCACAAGGCCTGTCCTTGCGAAGCTAGTTTTTTCCCTCATGAGGAGAGGATATATATGGCGCAAAACGGGATATCTGATGAAGATAAAACAAAAACAAACGGAAAACCTCCGGAAAAAGAGGAAAAGAAAGAGGAAAAAAAGGAGGCAGTTTCCGAAAAGCCCACTCCTCAAAAAATTGAGCTTGCCTCTGATCGGGATTCTTTAAAAAGACTCAAACTGGTTGTCGTTGCCTTTTCCCATGTTGAACGGGAGTGGTTTGCGACCAAAGAAGCCTATGAAGCAGAAGTTGAAGTAGAAGTGCGGGCAGGAGAGGTCGTTGAGGCGATAAAAAAATTAGGCATTGAATGTAAGAGTCAGCCGGGGAATCAGTATTTTCTGACCAATCTTCTTGTTGATCAACCTTCTTTAGTCGTCAATCTTGTGGACACCCTGAAAGGAAAAGATCGGCTGCAGACGTCAGTTCCTGCTGCATTGGAGCTTTCCAATTTTATGTACACCGGTGCCGGAATGGAGGGAATGGTGATCGGCAACGACAGGAACCTCACAAAACGTTTGTTAGTCGCATATGATATCCCGACGCCGACATTCCAGTATATCCGAAGAAGCGGCACGGCAATATTAGAAGAGCTTGGATTACCGTTAATCGTAAAACTCAACGAAAGCGGCGGAAGTGTGGGGATAGATGATAAAGCAGTCAAAGAGACAGTGAAAGACGCCCAAAAACAAGTCGATGAGCTTATCGCAATCTATAAAATGCCTGTCATTGTTGAACGGTTTATTGACGGAACAGAGGTAACTGTCGTCGTTTTTGATGACGGACAGAAGTGCCACGTTCTCATGGGAGAGAAAATTTTCAGAATCAAACCGGACGGAAAACACTTTTTTACAAGCATTCAATCTTATGCTGATGCAAAATCGTATAAATATAAAAAGCTCGAAGATGATACACTCCGGAATAAAATAGAAAAACTTGCAGTGCGCGCATTTAACGGATTAGAGCATGTGGACTATGCAAAATTTGACGTGCGCGTGGATGACTCGACAAACACACCGTATTTTACCGACAGCAACCCAAATACCGCATTTGGCCCTGACCCGGGACTTCCTTTTACCGAAGTCTGCAAGCTCCATGAAATATCTTTTGAGGATATCCTCATCTCGCTTCTTTCCAAATACGCAAAAGGGATGAAGTGAAACGTGATTTGTGTATTTACTGTAATTTAATCGATTGAATTACAGTAAATTGAGTGTTTGGGACATATTTACAACATTAGAAATTACAGGTTGTACGTCCGTAGAGGTTCACTTTTTAGAGAATTGAAGATATGCGTACGCATAGAATAGAAAAACCAGAAACTCAAAAATAATGCCTTCTAGGTGATAATGAGTGAAATTCTTCAGTCCCAAAAAAGAGAGTACATACATTGATTCATCAATAACCATTCCGACTCCAAGGGCTATGAGGATATTATGCAATCTCCTTTTATTTCTCAGGAACATAAACGAGAAAATTACGAGGATAACTCCCAGCTGATAATGGTGGAGGTTGTCAAAGAGAATACGCTGATACCATTGTGTTTGCATGCAGTATTTGCTGCAAAAAAGACGAGCAAGGTTATAAAAAACTAGAATAGATAGCGTGATGAGGGGACAGATTAAACGATTCTGTGTAACAGAGGAATTATTCATCTATTGCTATTATAGCAATCAGCGATTAAACGAAGCGTATTATTCCATTATGGACGTTTGCTACTATGATTCGAATCATAGTAGCAAAAAATCAAATCAGCACGTTGTGCTCAACACACGAATTTACTGTAATTTAATCGATTCATTTACAGTAACTAGAATGTTTAGAAATGGAATGGTTAGAGTAACGCGTGTGGTAAAAATCTTTGCGAATTAGTCGCAGGTACAGTTTTCTTTATCCGTGCAGTTGGGGTTTCGGCATACATCCCCTCCGATGGCTTCGGGATTGGTATCAAAGCAGATAAGCCCTTCTTTACATGAATATCCGGAACTTCCGCCACAGGTTTCATTGCACTGGGAAATTTTTGGTGTCGGGCTTGGAATATTGGTTGGACTGGGTGTTGGCGTATTTGTATTGGTAGGAATCGGAGTATTGGTAGGAAGAGGAGTGTTCGTGGGTGTCATTGTCGGAGTGTTTGTCGGAGCCGTAACACAACGAACTTGAATTGGCCCTGCAAATTGGGAATAAAAGGAAGGGTCCGTACAGCTTTGGCAGGTTGAATACGCGTACTGGGCAAAATANNGGAGCGGTTTGAATATTAAAAAGATCAGATCCTCCGCTATTTGAACCAAGTTGGAGAATAAAAGCTTGAGCGTTGGGATTGACATTGTTTTGGTTATACTGAACGTTCACCTGCCAAAGATTGCTGTTATTTTTCCCCGGACAGGTAAATGTAATACTTGAAGACGGCGGTGCGTTAGGTTTACCGGCACTATTAATGGTTAAAACTTCGTTGTGCGCCGGAGCCGTGACGACCAGCAGTTGTGATTGGGCATACGCGGCATTATTAACCTGAAGGTACGCAAGGATGTCATAAGAAATTCCGGTTTGGAGGTTTGGAATGTTCCATGATGATCCGTCAATCGGAGCTATCCCGGATTGGACAGGATTAAACTGCGGTGTTCCTGATTTTCTCACGGAAAGCATAATCGAAGCGCCGTTTGGCACAGGACCGTTGATATTAAATGTTCCGGATATTGTGTCCTGCGAAGCGGGAGCAGCTGCTTTGGAGTTGATGACCAGCATTTCATTATGGGAAGGAGCAGATGTTGTGAGAGACGGCGAGGTTCCGATAGTTGTACTTCCGGTCAGAAGCACAGCCTGAAGTTCATACGTAGTTCCCGGCAACGCGGCATTCCAGCTCCAGGAAACTCCGTCAGCTGCTTTGATATTGGAAGCAATGGGCAAAAAATTCGATTCCCCCTGCTTTTTTGCATTTACCGTGATGGTCGCATTTGACGGAATATATCCGTTCAAATCAATTTTTCCGGAAATAATGGTTTGGTTTGCCGGCGCTCCGTCTGTTGGTGGGGTTTCTGCCGGAGCAGCAAGTGTTGAGACAATCCGCAGTGTTTCGTTATCAGCAGGAGCCGTCACAGCCAGAATCAGGGATTCAGCCACGGATTTTCCCATGGATTTAACAACTGCTTTGAGTTCATACGTCGTGCCGTTTTCCGCTGTCGGCCAGCTCCAACCCACGCCATCACCAACAGCATTCACTGTGGCTGCTATATTAAACGCAGCATCTCCCATCTGCCGCTCCTGAATTTCTATAACCGCGTCTTTCGGGAGATATCCGTTGATATCTATATTGCCTGATATGGTGACTGCGGTTTTCGGAACCGGAATCTGTGACTGGCCTGTTTTTTTCGGAAATAATTTTGAGGAAAGCGCTATGAAGGAAAGGTCAAATGCGATAATGAGGATGCAAAATCCGATAATGACTTTCACCCAATATTCGAATTTATCTTGGTTGGGTTGTAGTGTCGGGGTATTTACAGAAGATGGCGTTGTTGGTTGCGGTTGCGTGGCAGGAACCATACTGTTTTTAGGCCGCATTCGCAAAAAACTTGATTCGGTATTTTATCTGAAAATGCGGCACAAAGGGTAGTATTCACAAATACCTATGACGTTATTTGTGAACTAACCCTTAGTATGGCAGGAACGCATGAAGGGTGTCAATATGAACGGCGAATGAGGAGAAAAGAATCTTTTTCGTCAGATTTTCTTACCGCTTTTCAGAAATTGTTTAATGTCCGCGATAATTTGATCCAACCGAAAATCTACTTTCGTGTAGCATTTTTTAACCCCTAATTTAAGATATACTTGAATTTTATCAGGAGAGACCGTATTGGAAACCACAAACACCGGCAGATTTTTCCAGGCCGATCCGTCCTGTTTTATTTTAGCCATAAAATCCAAACCGTCTTCTTTGCCATATAAATAGTGGTCAAGCCAAATCAAATCAATTTTAGCCCCCTTTTTTAGGTAATCCAGAGCTTGGGGTACTGATTTGGCAGTCACCGCTCTGAAACCTTCTGTTTTAATTTTAGCCTTGATCGCCTCCAAAAGAGGCCGCTCATCTTCCAATATTAATATTGTCTTATTCTGGTTTTTTATATTCATTATTCCTCCCTCTTTACATTAAAATCTTTTTTATAGGAAATGTTATATAAAAGGTAGTGCCTTTATTCTCTCGTGATGTAAACCAGATTTTGCCCCCCATCAAGTCAATGATAGCTTTCAAAATGTAGAGACCCAATCCTATGCCTTCGGGTTCCCGCTCTTTGGCGTTGTCAGCCCGAAAAAATCTCTGAAAAATCAAGGGCCGGTCTTTTTTCGGGATACCGATGCCGGTATCTGCTACGGTAATACTGAGAGCAATGCCTTCGAGTCTTATCGTGAGACTTATTTTTCCCCTGTTTGGCGTGTATTTTATGGCATTGGCAAGCGGGTTTTGGAAAACCATGGTTAATGACAGAATTTTCCTTATGGTCGCATCCAAAAATAACTTGATGTGCATCTTTTTTTAAAGTTCTACAAAATATTTGGCGGTTCGGGACTTCGCTTTAAACATTCCATCACTAATTTTACAATCTTGTCTTTTCTTGTGTTTGCTTTTACTAAGTAACCCGTGGCTCCAGCTGTGTTGGCGACTTTTTCTTCAGAATCTAGATTAGTTCCCCAACGTCTCCATTTAAAAGCATCTCTCCTAACCATTTCATTGCTGACAAAGGTGTCCGCAACTGATGGGAAACTAAAGAAGCAAATTCTGTTTTCGCCTTGTCAGCTTCACTTTCTTTGCTGATGTCTCTGAACGTTTCTACGGCTCCGACTATTTTTTTATTAACGATAATGGGAGTTATCACACTGGCAACAGGAAACTTACTTTTATCCTTACGCTGATAAAAAAAAGGTTGAGTCAGGTCGGAAATAACTTTTTGTCCGGCTAATACTTTCGTGACGATCCTTTCTTTAAAAGACACAAGATTCCCTTCTTTGTCTTCTCTGGGAAGAACGTCAGTAACAGGTTTGTTTAATTGCTCTCTCTTTTTAAAAACCCCGAAAAAATTTTCTCATATTTGATTTTCTACTTAATTATACATTATTTTCAGAAAGTCAATGACAGCTCCTTCTGCGTGAAAATATCACGGTATGTATGCTATAGTAAAAAATGTCAAGGTCATTGCCCAAATGAAGGAGGGAATACATGCCGGTTATTCTTATTGTTGAAGATGATACATTTCTTTCTTCCACATACCGCCTGAAGTTTACCAAGGTTGGATTTACGGTATACATCGCGATGGACGGGCAGGAAGCAATGAATATTTTACAAAACGTCAGGCCTGATGTTATTCTTCTGGATCTGGTCATGCCGGTCAAAGACGGATTTACTGTCCTATCAGAGTTGAAGGCAGATGAGAAATTGAAATCGATTCCCGTTATCATCACATCCAATTTGAGTCAAAAAGAAGATATTGATAAAGCAAAAGAGTTAGGGGCTGCGGACTTTATCATCAAAAGCGATGTGTCGCTGGATGATCTGGTGAAAAAGGTACAGAATCTCCTCGCCGGAAAACCCGGATAGATCAGAAGACTCGGACAACTCAGAAAACTCAGCGACAAAGTGAAAATTTCCTGTTTGTCCATTAATCATATATTACATCACCATATCTATCTGAGACACGATGCTTTTATTAAATATTTCTAAAAATTGATTGAGGAATTGCCCTGACTCCACCAAAGGCAATACGTCTTTGTACACATATTTAGGATCGACCAACGCTATTTTTCTTTTTACGTCTTGCTTGATTTGGTCCATTGACCTTTCTTTTATGAGCGACAGCAATCTTTTATTGTTCGGTTTTAGGTGGTATCCGCTCTTGGAGGAAATCTGCAAAAACCAAAATAAATCATACACATCTCTTCCCTTAAAAGGCAGTTTTTGAAATTTACCCTTATAAAAACTCCGGCGTAAAAAAGCTGTAATCTTGTTGGCAAACAGAGTTTCCAGATCATACGCTTCAACGATCACCTTGAATGTGCCTGCGGTAATCATTCCCGTATTGAGCCCATACTCCTTTGATATCTGTTTGGAAAAATCACACCGAACAAATACATCCTCCGGAGTTCTGTCTTGATAAACGTTAAGTTCTTTAAAAAGAGGCAGCTTGATAAAAACTGTTTGTTTATTTCCGGAAACTTTTGTACTAACTTTTTGGTATGTAAGCTGTGAATAAAAATAATTTTTGACTTTTAAGGCAAAATTGTCGATGCTAAAGTTAAAATTGTAGTCAAAGTCTAAGTCTTCTGACAATCTATCTAGTCCGTAAAGCTTTCTTAAACACGTACCGCCGGTGAAAATTAAATTTTGGAAAACAGAGTCATTATAGACAAAGTTAAGAATGTAGTTTTGGATTTCTTCTTTGACCAAATTTCTGATATAAAGCCGGTTTTTATTTTGCGGCCGATCAATAATTTTTTTTATGTTTTGAACTATCATTATATCATCCTTTCTTCTTTTAAAAATTGGCAGGCAGTATTCATTTTTTTGATCTTGACCTGAGAAATAATCTGTTTAAACTCGAGCTTGTCTTTTTCTCTTAGAACTTTCCAGTTAAATCTGGATTCCTTTAGAAAAGTCTCCATCTGCTGTTTTGTTTTCCAGGGGGTCAGGTAAAGGAAGTCAAACAAGGCTTTTGCTAAACTGGCAACAAAATATTCGGCGTTATCGACCGTCTGTGCAGTAAAGCCAAAAAATAAATCCTCCTTGATGCTTCTATAGATAAAATTGCCCCGCTTTGTAGCTATTCTGCGGGTTTTTTTGGTAGTTATATAGGTAACTGCATAGACCGACTCTGCCAGGAAACCGTTTTTTTCTAAAATATATTCCAAAGATACATAGCTTGGGTAGACCATTGTCCCGCCGATGTACTCCAACAATTGCTGTTGTTGCGATTGACTTTTGTTAAAGTAGGCTATGTTTAGGTAAAAACCGTTTTTTAGCCTTTCCAGGACTTTTTTTTTCATTAAGGCAGAAATTCTGTAATCGAGCGTTCGTCTGTTTTTTCCCAGTATAATCTGCAAATTACTTCTGGTTACATAGACGGAGGGTATGCTATCTATTTCCATATGCACAGTATTATATGTGCTTTTGGAAACAATGTCAAGTACGCAAATTAGCCTCGCAAGAGGGTTTTCTGAAATTGTTGCTTTTTGTGGTATGATAAAAACGTATGCCAGGTAGTGAATCCGCACTACAATGCAAACCTCCATTGGCAACGAGATCATATGAAATATACAATGAAAGAGTATAGATATATAAACGTATAATCCGTTTTTGCATTGTTTTCAAACAATGCAGTGCGGATCTACTGCCTGGTATGGCTACCTATGACCCAAAAGCACTCTATACATTTTTGGCGGAACTGGGCATTATCCTAAAAACAGAATTGGATCGAGTGTATACGGAATCAGTGCAACTTGGGAAACCATTTGACGAAGTGCTTCTGGAGTCCGAAGTAATTTCGGATGAAAATTTAGGAAAGGCCATAGCCGATATTACCAAGACTCCCTTTGTTACCCTTTCTAAAATTGCAATCCCTGATGATGTACTCCGGTTGATCCCCGAAGTTGTTGCTAGGAAAGAGCTGGTGATTGCCTACGGAAAAGATGAAAAGGGTTTGCGGGTTGCCATGTATAACCCTGACAACCTAGCCGTACAACAGCTGATAGCAAAAACGACCGGGTGGCCGCTGATCGTTTGCTATGCGACGAAAAAAGATATTGAAGATGCGGCTAGTAAATACGCGACTAATGCAGTACAGGCGTTTACGGATATTCTTTCGGATGCAGCTAAAAAAAGTGCCACTGCTGATGCTCCCATTATAGCAATTGTGGATACGATTATAAAAAACGGATACGAGAATAAAGTGTCCGATATCCATATCGAACCGTATGAACACACGTCGCTGGTCCGGTTTCGGATTGACGGAATTCTTCATGATATCGTACGGCTGCCCAACCCCTTGCATGACCAAATTATTACCAGAATTAAAGTCATGAGTAAAATGCGGACGGACGAACATCAGGCTGCCCAGGACGGGAAAATAAGTTTTTCATTAGGAGAAGAAAAACTGGATATTAGAGTATCAGTCGTGCCGATAGAAGAGGGAGAAAAAGTGGTCATGCGGCTTCTTTCGGAACGATCCCGGCAGTATACGCTTTCAGATTTGGGATTCAGCGGAAAGGACTTTGAAAAGCTTGAAAAAGCAGCGAAAAAGCCATACGGCATGATTTTGGTAACCGGGCCAACAGGGTCAGGGAAAACAACATCTCTCTATGCAATTCTCAAGCAGTTAAACAAACGATCAATCAACATCATGACGATAGAAGATCCGGTCGAGTATGACATAGTGGGCGTCAACCAGATTCAGGTAAACTTAAAAACGAACCTTACATTTGCTGCAGGTCTCAAATCCATAGTACGCCAGGATCCGGATATTATCCTTGTCGGAGAGATCCGTGATGAGGAAACAGCAGGTATTGCGGTGAATTCCGCTATGACCGGACACCTTGTCCTGTCAACCTTACACGCCAATGATGCGGCAACGACGTTCCCCAGGTTTTCGACTTTAAGGTAGAACCATTCCTTATAGCTTCCACTGTCAATATCATTATTGCCCAGCGCCTGGTCAGGCGGATTTGCATGCAGTGCAGAATGAGCATGGAAGCAGATGTGAAGGGGATCGGCGGAATGCTTCCTCCACTTCTCTTTCAAAAATACTTCGGAGGGAAGCAGATAGTGCGGATGTATAAAGGCAAAGGATGTCCGGTATGCCATGGGACCGGCTACGAAGGGCGCTTAGGGATTTTTGAGGTGATGACGATGGATGAAAACATCAGAAAAGCAATTCTTGAGAAAAAAGATTCACCGGAGATACAAAAAATTGCAATTGAAAACGGCATGACGACGATGATGGAGGATGGAATTCGGAAAGTCCTTGAAGGTTTAACGACGATTGAGGAAGTGCTGAGGGTGACGAAAGAATGAAGAATGAATAAGGAATAATGAATGAGGAAGAAGGAATAAGGAAGAAGGAATTATGAAGAAGGAATTAAGAAAAAAAATCTCAGGCCTGCCGGCAGGCAGGCAGGGTTTTATCGCAATTACCAGTCTTCTGGTCATATCTGCAGTGACTCTTGCAATAGCTATGTCCGTGACTCTCATAGGGATAAGCAGTGCAAATTCATCATTAGGATATCAGAAGGGTCAGGAAGCGATGAGTATGGGAGAAAGCTGTCTTGAGGAAACATTGATAAGACTACGCGGTGACGGAAATTTTTCTGGCGTATCATTATCAGTAGGTAGTGGCGTATGTATAGCCACAGTGAGTACTGACGGGAACACAAGAACTATTTGGATTTCCAGTTCTATCACAGGGCCGCCTGCGTTTGTAAAAATTCTGAATGGGGTTGTTACAAGAGTCGGAAAAAGCATTACGCTTAATTCGTGGACGGAAACGACGTCTACCGTCCCTACTCCCACCGGATCGCCTACACCAACGGTGTCGCCAACTCCTACCCCCACGCCGACTCCGGCCAATTGCAACCAGTATTGCCAAGCCAAATATACGCTTCCCGGAAGCTGTAAAAAATCAAACGAGTGCGCAGGGTACAAAGAGGGAAGCATTTATGAATGTTCACCGCCGGATATATGCTGTTGTGAATAATTTTTACTTGACAAGATAAGTTACATCTCTGATACTTAACTCAGAAATGGAGGTCTGCCCGTATGAAATTTTTGAAAAGGAAGGGATTTACCCTCATTGAACTTCTTCTTGTTATCGTTATTATTTCCATATTGGCTGTGACGGTGTTTGTGGCACTGAACCCAAGCAAGCGCATCAAAGATGCCAAAGATGACAGACGGCTTTCGGATATGAATTCCATTTTGACTGCAGTTCATTCGTCGATTATTGATAATAAAGGAGCACTTCCATCGGGTCTTACGACGGGTATGGCGGAGAAGCAATTAGGAACTGCCGCGGGTGGATGCGCTCTTTCTACCAACGGATGTAGTGTCGCAGGCGATACGGATTGCATTGATCTTACGACACCCATGAATAAGTACCTAAAAACTATTCCCATTGATCCTGATGGAACAGCGGCTCTTACCAAATACAGCATTGTCGTTGATTCCAACAACATAGTGACGGTGAAAGCGTGCGGGGCGGAAGGCGGAACAAATCTGTCGGTGTCGAGATAAGAGAACATCGAATAGTGAATAAGGAATAAGGAATAAGGGATTATTTTTTCTACTATTTTTTTCTTTATACTCTTCTTCGTAATGTTATATCATAGATATATATGATGTTTGATGCTGCCCTCTTTGGATATATTACGCTCTCCTGAATACATAACAAGCTGTAAATAAGATGGAAAGAAGAGTACAATGCGGTTTATGAACACGAAAAAATTTACCATTCTCCACAGCAATGACATGCACGGGGATTTTTTGGCTGAAACTGACGAGGGGAAGAACAAACTTCTGGGCGGGTTATCGCTTCTTTCAGGGTACATCAATAAAGTCAGGAAGGAGGAGGAAAACGTTCTCTATGTCATATCCGGCGATATGGTCCAGGGGTCTCTCATTGGCAGTGAGTACAAAGGAATTTCCACAATTGAAATCATGAATTACCTGGCTCCGGACGTGATAGCTCTTGGCAACCACGAGTTTGACTACGGGCTTCCCCACCTTTTGTTTTTGGAAAAAATGGCCAATTTTCCTGTTGTGAATGCCAATCTCTATATTAAAACCCTGCATAAACGTCTTATGCAGCCGTATGTCATTCTCAAAAAAGCAGGATTTGACTTTATGTTTACAGGTATTATTACGGAAAAAGTTATGGACTCCATTAAGCTTGATTCCCTTATCGGCAGTTTCGTAACTCTGGAAGAAGCTTCTGCGGAAGTGGGGAAAATCAGCAACGCGTATAAAAATGATGACATTGATTTGACCATCCTTCTTACCCATATCGGTTTTGAATCGGATAAGGAATTAGCCGAGCTTCTGAAGCCTGAATGGGGAGTGGATATGATTATCGGCGGACACTCACATACATTTTTAGAAAAACCCGAAAAGGTAAACAACGTTCTTATTGTTCAGGCAGGAACCAGCAGCAATCAGATCGGGCGATTTGATATCGTGGTTGATGATGATACAAACAGCATTATTGAATATCAGTGGAAGCTGGTAAATATTGACAGCACAGTTACCAAACCGGATCAGAAGCTTGAGGGATTTATCAGAGGATTTCAAAACGAAGTAGACCGGAAATACAATACGGTTCTCTGCAAGTTCTCCGAAACTCTAACGCACCCCAAACGCGAAACGGAAACGACGCTGGGGAATCTCATTGCTGACGCGTTTGCCCAAAATGCCGAGTGTGACGTGATGCTGGTAGGGAGCGGATCAATCCGCGTCAAAGAAATGGGGCCGGTCGTAACTCTGAAAAATCTAAAAAGCTGTTTCCCATATGACAATACTATCATCCGTTTTACCATAACAGGGGTACTGCTTAAAAAGATATTTACCCATATCATGCGGCCGGAAAACAGGAACAGCGAAGGAGAATGCTATCAGGTGAATGGCGGCGTACAGGCAGTGTATGCGGACAAAGAAAAGAAATTGATCATACTCTCTGTCAAAGGAGTACCGGTTGAAGACGGGAAAGTATACACTATTGCTCTTCAGGGATTTCATGTAAAAAACAGCCTTCCGTATCTTCATATTTCAGACGAAGAATTCCGCGCCTCGGGTACAGCCAAAGTTGTTACCACATCAGCCCAGCAGGTTTTGGAGGAGTGGCTCCGCCACAACCAAAATATAAAGCGGGGTATTGAAGGAAGACTTGTATACCGATAAACTAATTTTTGGATTATGGACATCCCAACCGGGTTAACTTATGATGATGTACTCCTTGTCCCCCAAAGATCGTTTATCGATCATCGGTTAGACGTATCCACAAAAACAAAACTCACCCGTCATATTGATCTCTCCATTCCTCTGGTATCTGCCAATATGGATACAGTGACGGAATCCGGGATGGCAATTGCACTTGCCCGCGAAGGAGGGATAGGAATTATTCACCGGTTTATGACTATCCAAGATCAGGTAGAAGAAGTCAAAGAAGTCAAACGCACTGTCGGGTTTCTACTCTACGCTCCGTATACGATCCGCCCCAAGACTCCCATGCAGAAAATCTGGCAGATATCCCGGGAAAAACACGTTCATAGTTTTATAGTCGTTGATGGAGAAAATCATGTGCTCGGAATTTTAAGCAAGCGGGACTATATGTTTGAGGGGAATAACGGAAAGGAAGCCGGAGCGCTTATGACTCCGTTTGAAAAACTGATTACGGCTACTGAAAAAATAACCATTACCGAAGCAAAAAAACTGTTCCATCACTATAAAATTGAGAAACTGCCGCTTATTGATAAAAGCCGTCATCTGAAAGGACTGATCACTGCCCATTCCGTATCCGCGTATGAAAAATATCCGTTTTCTACCAAAGACAGCCATGGGTGTTACCGGGTCGGGGCGGCAGTCGGAGTAGTGAAAGATTATATTGAACGCGCTCATGCTCTCGTGTCCTCGGGCGTTGACGCGTTGGTTGTTGATGTAGCACATGGGCATAACGACGTAGCACTCCGAGCGATGAGGGAAATCCGGAAACGCTTTAAACATATTGATCTTATCGGTGGCAATGTTGCAACCAAAGAAGGAGCTGAAGATTTGATTGAATGCGGGGTCGACGGAGTGAAAGTCGGCATCGGGCCGGGCGGGCTTTGTACCACACGGATCGTCGCAGGCGTTGGCGTCCCCCAATTAACGGCAGTTCTGGCATGTTCGACTATAGCTAAAAAACACCGTGTGCCGGTGATAGCCGACGGAGGCACAAACTATCCCGGAGACATACCCAAAGCACTTGCCGCAGGAGCTGCAACGTGTATGCTTGCCGGATGGTTTGCCGGGACAGACGAAAGTCCGGGAGGGATCATTTTACGGAAAGGCATGAAGTATAAAGTGCATCGGGGATCCGCATCATTCCTGGCTACTGCCGACCGGCAGATAACACTTGAAAACAAAACAGAACAGCAGCTCAACTCCGTTGTGCCTGAAGGAGTAGAGTCTCTCATTCCTTATAAGGGATCGGTATCCGATGTGATAGCCCAGCTTTTGGGAGCCCTTCGTTCCGGTATGAGCTACTGCAATGCCGGCTCCATAGACGAACTGCAGAACCATGCACATTTTATCCGCATCACTGATGCGGGACTTCGGGAAAGCAAATCGCATAATATTACAGAACTCTAATGATAGAATGTATTTTTGACGTTGAAACCCAAAAACTGTTTTCCGATATTACCTCGGAGGATCCGGCGGATCTCGGGGTATCGGTAGTATCAGTCTATAAAAGAGAAGTGGACGAGTCAGGAAAAGAGATAGAAGGAGAGATGAAAAGTTTTTGGCACCCGTCGGCTTCTCTTTCTCCTTCTATTGACGTCATGTGGGAGTGGTTTGAAAAAGCTGACCGCATCATCGGATTTAATTCCAAAAAATTTGACGTACCGGCTCTTAAACCCTATTATCCAAAAGATTTCTTCCTGCTTCCTCATTTTGATATTCTTGAGTGCGTTCGGAATGTCCTCGGGAGAAGAGTAAGCCTGAACGCGCTGGCTCAGGATACGCTGGGTGTTAATAAAATTGATGTTGGTACGAAAGCCGTTTACTACTGGGCAAATAAGACCAAAGACAACCTGCAGAAATTACAGTCATACTGCGAATCGGATGTTTCTATCACCCGGGATCTCTATGATTTCGGCAGGGAAAAGAAATACCTTCAGTATACGGATACGAAATGGAATCGGATTGTGACGGTTGACGTGGATTTTTCCTACCCCAAGAAAATTCAGGAATCCCAGATAGGGCTCTTCTGATATTTCCTGTATACTATTAAGGAATCTATGAAACAACCGATTCTGCATGTTTTTAAACTTACCGTAGAACTTTCAGGGCATCAGATACTTCATGACATCAGTTTTGATGCACAGGATCACGAAACAATTGCGGTTATCGGCCCGAACGGNNATAGGCAAAGATATTCCGCTCACGACGCAGGAATTTTTCGCTCTGAAGGAAAAGGATTCTAAAGAAATCGATCGGGTCATTGGTGCGGTCAGATTGAATACGGATCGGACGCACCTCAAAACCGGGATTATGAAACAGAAACTTGGGCTTTTATCCGGCGGAGAACTTCAGAAAGTTCTCATCGCATGGGCACTTGTCGGACACCCCGACGTTTTGCTTTTTGACGAACCGACCAGCGGCATTGACATATCAGCCGAAGGGACCCTCTATAGCCTTTTACACCGTCTTCAGGAGGAGGAGAAGTTTACGGTTATTCTTATTTCGCATGAACTTCAGATTGTCTATCGGTATGCGACAAATGTGATATGCCTCAACAAACAGTCGCTCTGTTTTGGTCCGCCGAAAGAAGTCATGGATAAAGAAAACCTGCAGAAACTCTACGGGGCGGATGTCGGGTTTTACCAGCATCACACTTAAACCATATATGACAGAACCAAATCTATTCCTTTTATTAGTAACCGGCATTTTTATCGGGGCAGCATCCGGGTATCTTGGATCATTTATGGTTTTGAAAAGGATGTCGCTTGTCGGGGATGCTTTATCTCACGTTGCGCTCCCCGGTGTTGCCATTGCGCTTGTTTTTCATATATCTCCTATGATCGGGGCAATGGCAGCTCTCACGTTTGCCACCATCGGCGTGTGGTATCTGGAACAGACATCTTCCGTGTACCCGGAAGCACTTGTCGGAGTGTTTTTTACCGCGAGTTTAGCTTTAGGTATTCTTCTTACTCCAGAACCGGAGCTTTTGGAGTCGTTATTCGGAAGCATGGAAAAAATTACACTTGTAGACGGCCTTGTCGCAATTTGGGTTTCGATTGCCATCCTTATCATGACAAAAATGATCTCCAAACAGATTGTCCTTGGGGCAATTTCCGAGGAACTCGCTCAATCAGTCGGCATATCCGGCAGGAAAATAAATCTTCTTTATCTTCTTCTGGTGGGTATTGTGGTGGCTCTTGGAGTCAAATATGTGGGGACACTTCTTATGGGAGCATTGGTCATTATTCCAGCGGTGAGTGCCAAAAACATCAGTAAAAGCATGAATCAATATTACCTTTTTTCGATTGTCTTCGGAGTTCTCTCAACTCTTGTCGGAGCAGTCATTGCACATAGCTACCAGTTATCAACCGGACCCGTCGTTGTCTTAACAAGTATAGTGATTTTTTGTATCACGTTTGTCGTCATGCGGATGCGAAGACAGAAAAATGCCATATAAACTTTTCGCTTGAGGCTCATTTGCTCGGATTATTGATACCTCCCATAAAGAGAATTTCTCCGGACTGGGTATCGGTGATGGCAAAGAAGAACGGTTTATTTACTTCCATGAGGAATGTTTTTTTCGGTTCACCTATAGATGTTATACCCACACTCACAGATGTCACTGCCGCTGCTTCCGTCCCCTGTTCATTGACATCGATGTAGGTTTTATGGATGACGTCGGAAATAAACAGGTCCTTTTGTTTTCTCATTCCGGAAAAGTCTGCAGATTCTGAAAATGCATTCGCCATGCCGAGAGCAGATAACGTTTTAGAAAGTGACGTTTTGTATTCAATTTTGAATTTTGGCAAAAGAAGGGTTCCCTGCATTTCAGCAAATGATTTCATCCATGAATTCCATGTTGCGTGAGTCAGTTGTCCCAGAAATGCAGAAAATGTTGTTTTGGGAAGCATGATAACCATCGAGAGTTGTTTATTCTTACCATATGGAAGCAGAACTCCCTGGAAGGCATTTGTTTCCTGATAGAGAAAATCTTTGCGTTCCTGTTTCATCATGAGATGCTGGATTTTTGAGGTGTCAGGCAAGGTAAACGGCAAAACTTGTGTCAACGCAGTATCAAATTCATACGTCCATGTGCCATAGAAATAGATAGCATTGATAAGATACATGACGATTGTAGGGGCAATGGGTTTGGCTACAATCGTGGGAATTTTTCCTTTTGTATTGGTACTCACCCATGCGTTGATGGTATCGGCAGCTGAAGGAAGAGTAAAATCCAGGGATTGAATCTGGGCGTTGTAATAGGTTTTATTGGTATTCAAAAATTCCGGTAAAAACGCGATTCCTTTTCTTGCCCATATGGAGTTAGCAATCGAGAGCGTCACCTGCGGATCAGGGTTTGAGAGAAGTTTGATAAGAGTTGCACTTTCCTCATTCAGTTTTTTTATATCAATAGCGCTGATTTTTAGCGTCTTTGCCATTGCGAGTTTTGTAGATTCCGAAGCACCGTTGTAGGTCATGGAAAGGGCAAGTGCGATGCTGGTCGGAGAAATAACAACATTTTTATCTCCTTCGGTTTTCAAAAGGTTTTTGAATACGTCAAATCCGAATCCGTTATGAGCAAATGATATGTCGGATGAGAGTTGTGAGGATGAAGTAGCTGATGGATGTGCAGAAGGAGAAGCAGAAGAATGTCCGCCGGCCGGCGGATATGTTGTCGGAATGGGGTTCGGCGTTGGGGTCGGCGAGGGGGTAATTTTCAGTTGGTTCTGATAGACATAGAGTCCATACGCACAAGCACCGCCAAAAAGAAGAAAAAGCATAATAGAGATGAAAATAACAAGAGGCGAGATGGCTTGACGGGAAGGTTTTGTTTGCGGTTCGTGAGGTTCAAATGCTTTCTGGATATCGCGCTTGCTCCATCCGGCATTCCGTAACGCTTGGGTGATAGCCTCATCGGAAAATCCTTTCCCTCTTGCTGAGACAATATATGCTAAGAGTTCCTGTGGGGCAGACATACTCTTTATAATGCTATGGAATCAGCGTTCTGTCAAGAATCCTGAGGATGGGAGATAGAGAGATAAGGGATTTATTGGTTGTTAGACCAAAAATATGCGTTGGAAACGCTACCATGATTCGAATCATGGTAGCAGACACATGAATTACCGAATATGAATTACCGAATAACGAATATAAAAAAGAGAATAGCCAGTACAATCCTGTACCAGGCAAAGGGGATAAAGGTATTGGATTTGATAAATTGAAGAAATGCTTTGACGGCAACAAGAGCGGTTATGAACGCTCCGATAAATCCGATGCCCAACAATTGATAATCATTTGACGAAAATGAAAATCCGCTTTTGACAAGATCAAGACCGGTTGCCGCAACCATGGTCGGAATTGCCAGAAGAAACGAAAATTCAACTGCTGTTTGGCGGTTCACCCCTCCTGCCATTGCACCGAAGATTGATGCAGCAGAACGGGATACTCCCGGAATCATGGAAACGGATTGAGAAAGTCCTATGATAATGGATTGTTTATAAGAAATTTCATCAAGTGTTTTAGCAGTGAATGTTTTTTCCCTCATCATTTTTTCCAAAAAGAGAAAACAAACTCCTCCGATGCCAAGAGCAAGAACGGTTACCATGGAATTACCAAGGAGGTACTGCTTCACGATTTTATAGAAAATAAATCCCAGGATTGCCGTCGGAATAAAAGCAGCAAGGATTTTCGGCCAGAGCGAAATACGCTGCAGTAGTGTTTTTGCATAAAGGACAAGGACTGCCAGTATTGCGCCAAGCTGAATACTAATTTCAAAGCTTTTGAGAAATTCAGTTTGGGGGATACCGAGAAGTTTTCCAACTAAAATCATGTGGCCGGTCGATGAGATAGGGAGAAATTCCGTGAGACCTTCGATAAGGGAAAGAATAAGGGCGTGAACTATTGACATAATGAATAAAATCCGAAATCCGAATATCGAAATACGAAACAAATTCAAAATTCAAATGAGAAAATAATCACTCCGTCTTCCGCATGATGCTGCTGAATATTTTCATTAATTCTACAGCTTCTTCGATCAGTTTTTCTCTTTGAATGTCTAAAGATTCTGTTTTTTCCGTATCAACCAAACGCAACCAGAACCTACTTTCTTTTGCTTCTTTTCTGCTGATTTTTATTCTATGAGTGAAATCTTTTTTACTTATTGCTTCATTAGCTTCAATATAATTTGCTCCCACTGAGCCGGAAGCGCGGACAAGTTGAGATCCATCTTCTTTATTACATAATGTTCTGGGTAATTTTTTTACAAAATACCGGCATTCTCGGGCAAACTCAAGTGTCCGATCTTCAAGATCGTACGTTTTTGGTTTTTGAATTTTATCCATTTAATCCTTGTTTCGAATTTCGGATTTCGTGCTTCGGATTTATGTTTCTTTAATCTCAATCACTCCATTCGGGCATGCGGCGGCGGCTTCCTTCGCAGATTTCCAATCATTTTTATTCCACGTTTTCGGATTTTTTTTCAACGTTACAACCCCGGTTTCAATAGTAAATAAATCAGGAGCGATAGATGCGCATAAGCCACAGCTGATGCATTTATCTTTGTGAAGAATAACATTCATATATCCTCCTTCACCCGCGTGCCGCCGGCAAAGCCTTTGGCGACGCACGGCCATAGCTTCCTAGCGTAGGTGGGCTTTACCCCTCGTATCCGCCAGCTGGCGGAGAAGTGGGTTACTGCAAACGTTTTGTATTGATATTGTACCGTTTACACCACTGGGTCCCGTTGGTCATATCCGTACACACCAATAGTGACGCTTTTGCGCTTAACCCATAATGCGGTGTGCATACTCCGTGGCTGCAGGTACCGAAGTACAAATCTCGGCTGTCAGTTGTCTGTCCTGATACATTAATCGAACCCATTGCACCCTGGGGAATTTCCCAGGAGGAGTAGCTTAATTCATAGGTGACACTTTTGACGTTTGATAGATTCATGAGGGACAGCGTTATGCTGTGCGTGTTTGGAGAAACAGAAGCCGAGGAATAGGAAACGCCGGTTTTAGCTGCCCTCGGTTTTCGGACACGGACTTTTGCTGCATACACCGAAGGAGTGAGGAGTAAAGAGGTAAGCGTTAAGAGAAAAAGAATAATAAAAAGTTGTTTCATGGAGGTTATTATACCCTCCGCAAAAAAGATTTGCTACGGGTATGACCCTTTCTAAACTGTTCTGACCTAGCTCGGAACGAGTAAGAAAGGGTACATATACGGAATCAGGAAAATTTGGTAGAATAGGAACGTATGACAAAGAAAAAGAAGCTTATTATTGCCGGAATTATTTTTGGCTTATTCATTGTGATCGGTATTCTTTTTTCCAACCGGCAGCGTCTTTTTCCTCCAAAAAATGTGCAAAAGACAACAGACCTCAGCCTCACCCCGACACCGAAAGAAGAATTAATTGCATGGGATGATCCTGCCGGATTTTCATTCCAGTATCCAAAAGGATTAACAGTGGACAAGCACGATGAGGATCAGGAGAATTATGCTCATGTGGAACTGACACATACCGATCACAAAGGAAGCGTTATTATCTGGGCAAAAGATACGACAGCTACCACAATTAGTCAGTGGCTCAAAAACGAAAAGAGCCTGAAAGATGCAGCAAGCGTTGATACGACACTCGGGGGGAATGTTGCAAAGAAAGTGATGGTCAAAGAGCCAAAGAAAAAACAAATTACTGCAACATTAGATGAAGATATAGTAGTAATGGTCGAAACAGACCTTGAGGACCAAGAATTCTGGCAGAGCGTCAATGATACGATCGTCAAAAGTTTTTCCTTCAGCATCTCTTCAAAAGATGAGACAGCCGGTACCGCATCTTCCGGTGAAGCACCTCCTGCCCAAGCTGACGAAGAAGAAAGCGTGGAGTAAAAAAATTGTTACATTATTACATTGTTTATGGTGGCTAGCTGGACTTACGCAATGCCTTGTTGATTACCTTGTCATTGCGAGCCATTCTTATGGCGAAGCAATCCCTATAATACTAAAGATTGCCGCGTCTCCCGACGTCACGTCGGGATCCTCGCAATGACACGCAACGAAGTTTCGAGATGACTTCTCGTTGAAAAGAGAACTATACATACCCATAAATACCCATTGACAGGATGCGATACCCATGGTATAAATACAACTCTTATTATAGGACTTACCGGGTAAAATCGGTAAAAAAGACCACCTGCTGCCCAAAAGTACTGGTGGTCACGTTTTTTTAAAGGTCATGCCATGAATATCGACAGTAATCTTATAACAGTAAAAGAAACAGCCGGTTACCTCAAACTCAATCCTCTCACGGTCTATGACTATATCCATAGCGGAAAACTGCGTGCTGTCAAATTCGGACGGTATTACCGGATAGACAAAATTGATCTTGACCATTTTATCAACAAACATAAAACCTGCCTCAAAATTCCATGAAACCTGACGGACTCTCCATTATCATTCCTACGTATAACGAAGCTTCAAACATAGACGCTCTCCTTACGCGTATCAGAGAGGTCATGAAAAAGAATCCTATAGCCTACGAGATCATCATTATTGATGATCATTCGAAAGACCGGATAGAGGATCACATAAAACAGTTCGATAAAACCACACCTCTTCGATTTTTCCTCAAAAATGGGAAAAAGGGGAAAGGGTATTCCATTATGGAAGGATACCAGCGCACATCCTACGAGTACATCGCAATGCTTGATGCGGATCTTCAGTATCCTCCGGAAATTATTCCTGAGTTGTATACACAAGCACAAACATACGGTTTTGCCGTCGCAAACCGGAAAACGTACCAAAGCTCTTTTTTCCGGAAAATCGCATCAAGACTGAATGCTTTTGTCTTCGGCCGGATCCTTTTAAAGCTCAAATCCGATGTCCAGTCGGGACTCAAAATTTTCAGACGGGAAGTTTTTGAACACCTCAATCCCCGGCTGGTGTCTTCATGGGGTATTGATATTCCGCTTATTTTCACAGCCCGTGAACTGGGACTAAGCGAGGGGAGAGTG
>DPYI01000038.1:0-521 GCA_003545435.1 Patescibacteria group bacterium
TTCTTTGAAAGCTTCTGACATTATTAAAGCGGCGATGCTCGTATTGGCCCATAATAGCGATAGTACATTAGCAGTTCAGGCAGTATTAGAGGTTTTGCTGAGAGAAGCGCCGCTTTTTTACCAACAAGCTGAACAATACGCTGTTAGATCTGGGCAAACAATTGATATTTTGCTTGGGGATAAGTATGGCGGGTGGGAAACCATAATCACGCCAGAACTTAATAATGAATCTTCTGGACAATATGTACAATTTGTATATTAGAGAAGTAAAGCACGAACTGCTTTAGAAAGGCAGTTTATTTTTTGCCGTTGATTTGGAAAAACTTCAACATTAAGGCAAAATCTTGTACAATTATAGTGCTTTCGCACGAATTAACTTTTTTTGGAAGGCAACCCCACGTAGCCTTGGCGAAGTGGGGTATTTATATTAATATGGTCCAACCTCAAACAATGATTACCCAAAAACGCGATGTCCCTTTGGATAAAGTGCGGAATATCGGCATTATTGCCCACATTGACGC
>DPYI01000038.1:562-23600 GCA_003545435.1 Patescibacteria group bacterium
GATTTTACTGCGGAAGTTGAAAGGTCGCTTCGGGTGTTAGACGGCGGGATTACCGTTCTTGACGGAGAAGAGGGTGTGCAGTCCCAGTCAGAAACTGTCTGGCGCCAGGCGGATAAATATAAAGTGCCCCGGATCTGTTTTGTGAACAAAATGGACAAAATGGGGGCTGACCTTTGGACAACAGTTACATCCATTGAAGAACGGTTGGGAGTACGTACTGCTGTCATGGTCGTTCCGATCGGTCGGGAAAGTTCTTATATCGGCAACGTTGATCTTCTTACCCGGAAGGCGTTTATCTGGCACAGTGACGATCTCGGAGCAACATTTGATGTGAAAGACGTGCCGGAAGAAATAAAAAAAGAGGTTGAAAAGCACCGCCACGAGCTTATTGAACGGATTTCCGAAACAGACGATGCACTCCTTGAGAAATACCTCAATGGTGAAGAGCCGACGGTGGATGAGCTGAAAATTGCACTCCGAAAAGCAGTTATCGGCTATAAACTCGTTCCCGTATACGCAGGCACCAGTCTGCGCAATAAAGGAGTGCAGCCCTTATTGGACGCAGTGGTAGACTATCTTCCGTCACCTTTAGATCTTCCGGAAGTTGAAGGAACAGATCCCAAAACCGGAGAAAAAATTACAAGAAAACGCACCATTGATGAGTCGTTCTCAGGACTCGCGTTTAAAATCCAGATTGATCCGCATGTCGGAAAACTCACGTATGTCCGCATTTATTCAGGAAAAATAGTATCAGGATCGTATGCGTATAATTCAAGCAAAGGACTGAAGGAGCGAATCGGCAGGCTTCTCCTCATGCACGCAAATCAGAGGGAGGAGATACGGGAGGCGTTTGCCGGAGAAATCGTTGCGGTGGTCGGATTTAAAGACACGATAACCGGAGATACGATATCTGACGTCGGAAAACCCATTGTCCTTGAACAGATTTCATTTCCGGAACCAGTTATATCTTTGGCAATCGAGCCGAAAACGAAAAACGATTTGGAGAAAATGGGGTATGCCTTGCAGCGTCTTGCCGAGGAGGACCCGACGTTTAAAATTAAAAGCAACATGGAGACAAACCAGACGATTATCTGGGGTATGGGAGAGCTGCATTTGGATATTTTAGTCGACCGCATGAAGCGGGAATTCAAAGTGGAAGCAAATGTCGGAGCTCCGCAGGTCGCGTACAAAGAAACGATTACAACATCTGCAGAGGGGGAGGGAAAATACATCAAACAAACCGGAGGACATGGGCAATACGGACACTGCTTTTTACGCGTTGAACCGAAAAACAGGGGTGAAGGATATGAATTTATCAATGAAATAAAAGGCGGGACGATTCCCAGGGAATTCATCAATCCTATTGAAAAAGGAGCCAAGGAAGCTATGGAAAACGGAATTCTTGCCGGATACCCTCTGGTTGATATGAGTGTAGCTGTGTATGACGGATCATTCCATGAAGTGGACAGCTCGGAAATTGCGTTTAAAATTGCAGGGAGCATGGCACTCCAGAATGCAGTCAAGCAGGCAGCCCCGACGCTTTTAGAGCCCATCATGAAGGTGGAAGTAACGACTCCGGATGAGTACATGGGAGACGTGATCGGCGACTTGTCTTCCAAGCGGGCTCAAATTCTCGGAACGCAGAAACGGGGACTGGCAACGATCATTGTAGCTCATGTTCCTTTGGCAGAGCTATCAGGGTATGCTACGATATTGCGGAGTTTATCTAAAGGCAGAGCCTCCTATTATATGGAACCAAGCCATTATGAGGAAGTACCGAAAAACATTGCTGAAAAGATCATTGCGAAGCAAGGATAGAGTGTGATAGAATAAAAAATAGCCTTAGAGAGAGGATATTATTTTATTGTTGTCCTCCTTCACCTTACCTCCTCGCGATCCGCCGGCCGGCGGATCGGAGGGGCGGTTTCGGAGGATTTAAGAAACACTAAACTCTCCGCCGGCCGGCGGATCGTAAAGTGTTTCTAAAAAAAGGAGTATTATATGGCAGACCAACAGAAATTTATTCGCAATAAAACCCATCTGAACATTGGTACGATTGGTCACGTTGACCACGGGAAAACCACACTCACATCCGCTATTACCCATGTGTTAGCAAAAGCAGGTCTTGCAAAAGCGCTTAAATATGAGGAAATTGACAGCGCTCCGGAGGAAAAAGCCAGAGGTGTCACGATTAACATTCATCATTCGGAATACGAGACAGCCAAACGACATTACGCCCACATCGATGCGCCGGGTCATGCTGACTACATCAAAAACATGATTACGGGGGCCGCTCAAATGGACGGAGCAATACTGGTCGTATCAGCTCCGGACGGTCCGATGCCGCAAACCAGAGAACATATTTTGCTTGCCAAACAAGTCAACGTTCCGGCAATCGTGGTGTTTATGAACAAATGCGACATGGTAGAGGATAAAGAGCTTTTGGATCTTGTGGAGATGGAAGTTCGGGAGCTTTTGACCAAATACAAGTTCCCGGGAGACAAAGTTCCGGTCATCAGGGGGTCAGCACTCAAAGCGCTTCAGGGAGATGCGGAAGCGGAAAAAACCATCATGAAGCTCATGGATACCATCGATGAGTATGTTCCGGACCCGGTCAGAGCTTTGGATAAGCCATTTTTGATGCCGATTGAGGACGTCTTTTCCATCAAAGGCAGAGGTACAGTCGTTACCGGAAGAGTGGAACGGGGAAAAGTAAAAATCAACGACACCATTGAAATAGTCGGTATCCGGCCTACGCAGTCCACAGTCGTGACCGGAGTAGAGATGTTTCGGAAACTCCTTGATGAGGGGTTAGCAGGAGACAATATCGGAGTACTCCTGCGGGGTATTGAAAAAGATCAAGTGGAGAGGGGTCAGGTCTTGGCAGCTCCCGGATCAGTAAAACCGCATACGGAGTTTGAAGCGGAAGTCTATATCTTAGCCAAAGAGGAAGGCGGACGGCACACGCCGTTTTTCACCGGCTACCGGCCGCAGTTTTACATAAAAACGACAGATATAACGGCTGAAGTTACCCTTCCCTCTGGAGTTGAAATGGTTATGCCCGGAGACAGTACGAAAATGACCGTCAAACTCATCGTACCGGTAGCTCTTGAAGAAGGGTTACGGTTTGCCATACGGGAAGGCGGACATACGGTTGGAGCCGGAGTGGTAACAAAAATTATTGCTTAGGGTCCGTTCACAAATAACTTGATTCGGTATTTGTGAATACGGCCATAAGTGCTGCATCTGATGCGGCCTTAATTCACCATACAATGCCTAAAGGAAAAATTCGTGTACGTTTAAAATCTTACGACAGCAGAGTCATAGACGATTGCTGTCAAAAAATTCTTGATGTAGCAGTCAGGACCGGTGCCAAGGTTCTTGGTCCGGTACCCCTGCCTACAACGCGCGAACATTTTAACGTAGCACGAGCCGGATTTATTGACAGGAATAGCCGTGAAGATTTTAAGATCGTGACGCATAAACGGCTTATTGACATCATAGAGCCGACCGATAAAACGATAGATCAGATGATGCATTTGGACCTGCCGGCCGGCGTTGATGTGGAGTTGAAGACATAAATGCGATGAACACATGATGAACGTTACATGGGTGAGCGCGAGATTGAATCAAAATTGAAAAGAAAGAGATACTTTGGTATACTAAGGGACTTACTTATGGCCTATAGGTGGAAAATCACCATTACATAAGGAAATACCAAAAGTCTCGGTTTAAAAGGAATCGACCTTATTACCGAGGTCGATTTTTTTTGTGAAAAAAATGTTAAACGCTATACTTGGGACAAAAATTAAGCAGACACAGCAATTTACCGAAGCCGGAAAACGCATTCCGGTAACCATCTTGTCGGTCGGTCCGTGTTGGATTACCGCCATGGAAAAGACATGGGTCCAGCTTGGATTCGGAACAAAAAAACACATCTCAAAACCACTGCAGGGACACATACAAAAAGCGGGGATACAAGAAAAACCCCGCTTTTTACGTCAGATTCAGGTTTCAGAAATCGGAGACGCAAAACCCGGACAGGAAGTGCACGCCGAAGAAGTATTCTTGGCCGGGGATAAAGTAAAGGTTATCGGAATTTCAAAAGGGAAAGGATTTGCTGGAGTTATGAAACGGCACGGATTTCACGGAGGGCCGGCCACTCACGGTCAATCAGATCGGGCCCGGGCACCCGGATCCATAGGTCAAACAACGACACCGGGAAGAGTGTATCGGGGAAAACGGATGGCTGGAAGAATGGGCGGGGACAGGGTGACGGTCGGCGGATTGTCGGTCGTGAGTGTGGACAAGGAGCATCAAACCATGACGATCAAAGGACTTGTTCCCGGAGGCACAAACGGAATTCTTATCATTCAAAAAGAAAAGTAAAACAGAGTATGCCGCGTACTAAAAAACCAATCACAGAAAAAAAACCAAAGGCCAGTTCAAAAAAGAGAGCGGTCGTTGCGGTTGATAAAAAAAACATGCTCTTCCCTATTTGGTCAGTCAAAGGAGAAAAGACGGGACGTATTTCCGTACCAAAGGATGTATTTGGCGCTCCATACAACATCCAGCTTGTTTCTCAGGCAATCCGCGTTTTCCGGATCAATCAACAAGAAGGATCAGCCGGGACAAAAACCAGAGGGATGGTTGAAGGTTCAACCAGAAAAATCTACCGGCAAAAAGGGACAGGGAGAGCCAGGCATGGAGGAATACGAGCGCCCATTTTTGTCGGCGGAGGCATTGTATTTGGGCCGCAGCCAAAGGACATTCATAAAAACCTTCCGAAAAAAATGAAAAGGAAAGCGTTGGCTAGCGCTCTTTCCTGGGCAGCAGCAAACAATAAAATAAAAATTATTGACGGACTTTCAGAGCTTCCGGTAAAAACAAAAGCATTTGATCAGATGCTCAAAAACATCCAGGTGTCCAACCGTATTCTGTTCGTCTACTCAAAAGAAACAGAATCAGTTGTGAGAGCGGTACGGAATATGAGAGATGTTACCGTACGTCCTTTTGACAGTCTGAATACATTCGACGTGATGACTCATGCACATACTGTTTTTGCAAAAGATGCCCTTGTTTCTTTTATTGAGAGATACATGAAAAAGTGATATGAAAACCTATATTGTAAAACCGTTGATTACAGAAAAGACGATGCACATGAGCCAGGGAGGATGGTATACTTTCCGATCCGATGTGTCGGCAAACAAAAACAGTGTGCGAAAAGAAATTGAGAAATTGTACTCTGTTTCCGTAGAAAAGGTTCGATCAGGTCTTATGCACGGAAAAGTACAGCGGGTCGGCCGAAAAGGGAAAACGGCAAAAAAGAGCGATTGGAAAAAAATATGTGTGAAACTGAAAGCAGGTCAGACAATTGATGCATTCCAAATCGGAGGGCAGGAAGAAAAAAAATGAAAAAAATGAAAAATCTCTCATCGATTCTCAAAAAGCATTCCGGCCGGGATTCTCGGGGGCATGTTTCCATGCGCCATCAGGGAGGACGCCATAAACGGTTTTATCGAACTATTGACTGGTTGCGGGATAAAGATGATATTCCGGCAATAGTCTCAAGTATTGAATATGATCCGAACAGATCATCTGACATCGCACTTCTTACATATCGGGATGGAGAAAAACGGTATGTCATAGCTCCTGTTGGGCTTACCGTCGGGCAGGCGGTAGCAAGCGGGGAAACGGTTGATATCAAAATCGGGAATGCGTTGCCCTTGCGGTCCATTCCCATCGGAACGATCGTACACAACCTTGAAATTAAACCGGGAAGCGGAGCTCAAATGGTCAGGAGCGCCGGATCAAGTGCTGTTGTTTTGGCAAAGGATCAGGACAGTATTCAGATAAAGCTTCCGTCAGGAGAAATTCGGGTTTTTCATGGAGGGTGTAAAGCAACAATCGGACAAATCGGCAATGTCGATAGGAAAAATCAGGTCATCGGAAAAGCAGGAAGAAGCCGGCACATGGGGAGGCGCCCGACGGTCAGAGGCGTTGCTCAAAACCCGAGATCACATCCGCACGGAGGCGGAGAAGGCAGGAGCGGTATAGGCATGCCGTCTCCCAAGTCTCCGTGGGGCAAACCAACGCTTGGAAAGCGCACCAGAAAACGTGTAAAATATAGCGATCAATTTATAGTAAGCAGGAAAAAGAAGTAACCAGGTAGTGAAGTTTCGACACGCCTTTAGTCTTTGCCGAATACAGACTATCTGGTTATATAAAAGGCTAATTATTAAAGAAAGGAATTGAGTTTTTGACGGCGTAATAGGCAAAGGTCGAAACTCTACTACCTGGTATGGCACGAAGTAGTTCTAAAGGTCCGTATATAGATAAACGCTTATTGAGCAAAGTCCTGAAGCAAAAAGGAGGAAGGGATAGAACTCCCATTAAAACATGGGCCCGCAGCTGTCAAATTCCTCCGGAATTTGTAGGAGCGACTCTGGGAGTTCACAACGGGCACATGTTTCATGAAGTGTTTATCAGTGAGTCCATGGTGGGGCATCGGTTGGGAGAATTTTCTCCGACCCGAATCTTTAAAGGTCATGGTCAGGTAACAAAACGGACGATGGACAAGACGTAGAGAGAATAAATACGAAGCACGAAGCACGAAATCCGAAATAAATTCAAATATTTAAATATTAAAAATTCGAATTTTGATATTGTTTCGAATTTCGATATTCGGATTTTGAATTTAACTAACATATGGAATATACAGCGACGGCAAAATATTTGAGAATCAGCACCCGGAAAGTCCGGTTGGTCGCTGATGCGATTCGATTGCTTTCCCCGGAACAAGCGCTTCAGCAGCTTTCCCGTATGCCGAAGCGTTCCGGAATGTTTTTGAAAAAGATTATTGATTCAGCGCTTGCAAATGCGCATGGAAAAAATCAAAAAAGCCCGGAATCTCTTCGGTTTCTTCGCATTGATGTTTCCCAAGGACCGTCCATGAAAAGGTGGCACGCAGTATCCAAAGGGACGGCGCACGCCTATAAAAAGCGCATGACCCACATACGGGTCGTTCTTACAGACGATGTGGATATTACCGAACATAAAACTGTTAAAGGAGGAAAAAGATGAACACATGATTTAAAACAACATGATTAGCACGTGAATGTAGATATCATGTGCTCATCAATGCTTCGGTAATCATGTGCTCATCACGTGTAACCCATGGGACAAAAAATTAATCCAAAAATATTCCGGCTTGGGGGCGTCTATTCATGGAATTCGCGGTGGTTTGCCAATAACCGGCGGTATGGGGAATTTTTGCTCGAAGACGTGAAACTTCGGGAGTATTTAAGAAAAAAATTGAAAATTGCAGGTTTCCTGGAAGTGGAAATTGAACGGTCGATTAACAAAATGAAACTCACCATTCACGTATCCAAGCCCGGTATTGTTATCGGTCGGGGGGGAAGCGGACTTGAAGATATGAAAAAAGCAATTGAGCGGTTTTTGTTTCATTTCCGGACAGTGCGTCAGAAAAACGCACCAACCCGGTTTTTGAAAGAAACAGGCAAATTAAAGGTTGAAATTGCTGTTGAACCGGTAAAAGAACCGAATTTAAGCGCAGCGTTGGTTGCAGGTTCGATTGCTGACCAGCTTATTCGGAGAATTCCTCCGAAACGCGCTTGCAACCAGGCAATTGAACGGGTGATGAATGCAGGAGCAGTAGGAGTGAAAGTGCTTTTGTCGGGCCGGATAAATGGCGCGGAAATTGCACGGCGGGAAAAATTTACCATGGGGTCAATTCCCTTATCAACCATACGGGAAGAGGTGGATTTTGCGGTAAACCCTGCGTTAACCAAATCAGGATACGTTGGAGTAAAAGTATGGATCTGTAAAAAGATGAACACGTGAGCGAAGAACATGATGAGCACGTGAGACTGTTTTCATGTGCTCATCACATACGAAGTATGCTACAGCCAAAACGGACAAAATATAGAACAACATTTCGGGGAAAACGCCGTGGGAAGGCAGTGAGGGGGAGTATGGTTGATTTCGGCGAATTTGGCCTGAAGGCAGTTACCCATGGATGGGTATCTGCTAGGCAAATTGAAGCGGCCCGAAAAGCCATGACGCATTTTATTAAACGCGGTGGACGGGTATTTATCCGTATTTTTCCGGATAAGCCGATTACAAAAAAACCGCCGGAAACCCGGATGGGAAGCGGGAAAGGCGATGTTTTTGAATACGTTGCTGTCGTGAAACCCGGACGGATTATGTTTGAAATGAGCGGCGTAACAGCGGGAGATGCCAAGGAGGCCATGCGGCTTGCCTCCGCAAAACTGCCGGTGAAATCACGGTTTATCGTAAAAAGCGTCGTATGAAATACAAAGAAAAACAGAATTTAAAAAAGACAAGCGTACCGGAGCTTTTAAAGGAAGCGGAGAAGTTAGAGGAACAGCAAAGAAAAATTCGGGTGGATCGATATACGAAACAGATGAAAAATTCGCGTGAGGGGAAAAATATTCGGAAAAAAATAGCAGTGATATTGACGTTTATAAAAGAAAAAGAATTACAGAATGCATAGTCATCTCGATCCCGATGTAATCGGGAGAGAGATCTAAAAAACGAAATTAAAGAATGAAAGGATATATGGATAAGCAAAGCACTAAGGATAAACAGTCGAATAAAGGCAAAAATTTTATCGGAACAGTTCTCTCTATCCACACGGCAAAAACCGCAAAAGTGGAAGTCGGGTATATAAGAAAACACCCGATGTATAAAAAAGCATTAAACAGAACGAGAAGATTTGCCTGTCACAATGAATTAACAGATATGAGAGTCGGGGACACCGTTGAAATTTGCCAGATTCGCCCCATGAGCAGAACAAAACATTTTTCTATTGTGAGAAAGATGTAATACATTTTATAGGAGTTATGCAGTCTGTCATCGCGAGGATCCCGACGTCATGTCGGGAGACGAAGCGATCTCTATAATAAAGATTGCTTCCCCCGCCAAAGGCGGGGTCGCAATGACAATCTATGTGACCGTATGATGCGTAAGTCCTAATTTTATATATGATACAACGACGGACAAAATTAGTACCAGCAGATAATTCAGGAGTGAGCGCTATGACGGTCATCCATATTTATGGATCGTCCAAACGCCGGTTTGCGACACTTGGAGATATTGTGCAGTGTGTGGTGAGATCAGCAGATCCGCAGGGGCTTGTGAAAGATGATGAGCTGGTACGGGTGGTTATCGTACGGACAAGAAAAGAATTCGGGCGACATGATGGTTCATATATCCGGTTTGACGACAACGCTGGGGTAGTGATTGATGTTGATGGAAATCCGCGGGGTACCCGGATTTTCGGGCCCGTTGCACGGGAAGTAAAAGAACGCGGATTTGATAAAATTGCCAGCATGGCTATGGAGATGTATTAAATATATGCCGGGTAGTGAATCCGCACTACGATGCGACCTATCTTGGCAAAAGGAACATTATGAGTAATAAAAAAGAACATATGTGCATGCTATCCGTCTTCGCATCGTTGAAGAACGATGCAGTGCGGATCTACTACCCGGTATGAAACTGAAAAAAGGCGATGAAATTATCGTAATAGTCGGAAAAGACAAAGGCCGGAAAGGGAAGGTCGAGAAGGTGTTCCTAAAAAACGACACCGTTTTTATACCCGGCATCAATGTATATAAACGGCATACGAAAAAGAGAGATGATAAACATCCGGGGGGGATTATCAGTCTGCCAAAACCGATCAAAGTCTCTAAAGTTATGCTTGTATGTCCTTCATGTAGTCACATGACCCGTATTGGATATAAAAAACTGAAAGATGAAAAAATACGCATATGCAGAAAGTGCGGACAAAAAATAAACTCATGAAATCCTATATATTTGATCAGTACCGGAAAGAGATTATTCCTAAGCTGCAACACCAATTCGGGATAGAAAATCCGATGGCTATTCCGCAGCTTATGAAGATTGTTATCAACTGCGGATTAGGAGAAGCGCTTACCGATAAAAAAGCAATGGAGAAGATGAGAACTCAGCTTCAGATTATGTGCGGTCAAAGACCTGTCGTGACAAAGGCCAAAAAGGCAATCTCTTCATTTAAACTCCGGGAGGGTGATCCGATTGGTCTTAAAGTGACCTTGAGAAAAAAGCGCATGTGGGATTTTTTCACCCGGCTTATCTGTGTTGCTCTTCCCCGTGTTCATGATTTTCGGGGAGTGCCCAAAAATGGATTTGACGGAAAAGGGAATTATACGTTAGGACTGTCCGAACAAACGGTTTTTCCGGAACTGGATTTTGACCTTGTTGATAGAGTTCGGGGATTTGAAATAACATTTGTGACAACTGCAAAGACAAATGATGAAGGAAGGGGACTTTTAGAGGGATTAGGGGTCCCGTTTGAAAAATAATCAGGTAGTAGAATTTCGATTTTTCCTCTCAATAAGAGAGAGTGAATCAAAACAAACTACCATAATAACAATCTATAAGGAGGAGGAAAAAAAGAAAAAAATCAAAGAATTTGATTTTTTTATCGAAATTTCACTACCTGAATGGCTAAATTATCTGACGTTGTAAAATTTCAAAAAAAGCAAAAATTTACCGTTCGGTTTAAGAACAGATGTTCACTGTGCGGCAGATCGAGAGGATATATGCGTAAATTCGGTGTTTGCCGGATATGTTTTCGGGAACGTGCATATCGGGGAGAACTGCCGGGAGTCATTAAGGCATCCTGGTAAAAAGGAGAAAAATATGCCAGGTAGTGAAGTTTCGACACGCCTTTGCTTTTTGTCGAACATATACTACTTGGTTATATAAAAGCTTAATTATAAAGAAAGGAATTGAGTTTTCGACGGCGTAAGAGACAAAAAGGTCGAAACTCTACTACATGGTATGGTCGGAGATCCAATAGGCGACATGATTATCCAAATAAAAAATGGAGGATTAGCGGGAAAACGCGTTATTGTCCTTCCGTATTCCAAAGAAAAAGAATGGATCGGTAAGATTTTGGTACGCGAAGGGTATATAACACGTATAGAAAAAACCGGAGAGCTTCCCCATGCTGACCTTCGCATCATACTCCGGTATGTTGACGGAGTTCACGTCATTGATGGAGTAAAAAGGATGAGTAAACCCGGGATCAGGTTGTATGTAGATAAGCATTCTATCCCGTCAGTTATGGGAGATATCGGCATTACAATTCTTTCTACATCACAAGGAGTCATGACAGGAAAAGAAGCGAGAAAACACGGTATCGGAGGAGAACTTTTGTGTGAAATTTGGTAAACGTACGGTCATTTCGAACCCAAGTGAGAAATCCCAAAACGGGATCCCTCGCAAAGCCTCGGGATGACGAGAAAAAAATGTCACGAATAGGAAAATCACCAATTACTATAAAACCAACCGTTGCAGTAACGGTTGACGGGCGCACAGTTTCTGTCAAAGGGATAAAAGGATCACTGACGCTTGTTATTCCCAAGGGAATAACGGTAGATGTGAAAGATCAGATAATTTTAGTAAAGACCGAAGCAAATGATACGAAGATGAATGCCCTTCATGGATTCGTCAGGGCTCAGATGGTAAATATGATTACAGGAGTAAGCGAGGGGTGGACAAAAACACTTATGCTGTCAGGCGTCGGATACAGAGCAGTAGTAACAGGAAGTGATCTTATAGTAACAGTCGGATTTTCTCACCCTGTCACGATGAAACCGCCGCCAGGAATACAATTTTCTTTGACAGAAGGAAAAATAGTTGTAACCGGAATTGATAAACAGCTCGTAGGACAGGTCGCTTCAGATATTCGGAAAATAAAACCGCCGGAGCCGTATAAAGGAAAGGGAATCATGTACGAAGGAGAGCACATCCGGAAAAAAGCAGGAAAATCAGCAAAAGGCGTCGGTGGAGCGCCGGGTGCAGTGAAATAAAAAGGAATACCTATGATACACCAAGTCACGATAAAACAACGACGGTCAAAACGGGTAGCAAGAATCCGGGCAGCGTTGGTAGGGAGCGTGAGACGTCCGCGGCTCGCGATCTTTCGGTCGCATAGGAGCTTGTATGGGCAACTTATTGACGATGAAAAACAAATAACCATCGGATCGGTAAAGACAGGAGGAACAAATACAGCCTCCGGATCGGCACTCGGAACTTCCATTATTGATCTTTGCAGGAAAAAAAAGATTAAACAGCTTATATTTGATCGGGGAGGATACAAATATCATGGTGTTATCAAACAAGTAGCAGATACGGTCCGGGAAGGAGGAATCATTGTATGATGCATGATAGCCGTCATATTTCTGAATTTGAGGAAAAAATCGTACAGGTTAACCGTGTATCCAAAAAAACAAAAGGCGGAAATAAAATCGGATTTTCCGTCCTGGCAGTTGTTGGAGACAGGAAAGGCCGGGTCGGTGTTGGTTTAGGAGGAGCTCCGGATGTTTCCTCATCGGTAAAAAAAGGCGTGAATTATGCAAAAAAGCATATGATTACCGTGCCGATGAAAGGAACGACAATACCGTTTGAAATAAATATTAAACTCGGCGCTGCAAAAGTGCTGTTAAAGCCGGCTCCCCCGGGAACCGGAGTTGTCGCAGGAGGAGCAGTACGGGCTGTTGTTGAAGCAGCCGGAATTAAAGATATCGTTTCAAAAATATTAGGTACCAAAAATCAGGCATCCAATGTGTATGCCACAATTGAGGCATTGCGACAGCTGGGACAAAAAGGGAAACAACGGTTGGCTCATCAGGAAGTGAAAAAATCCTAAAAAAATCAAAAGGAATTTTAGTATGAATGAAAAAATTATACAAACACTCGTTCACAAAAGAAAGAAGCGTCTGGGTCGGGGTCATGGGTCTGGCAAAGTAAAAACCAGCGGACGGGGAACAAAAGGCCAAAACGCCAGAGGAAAAGTTCATTTTGGCTTTGAAGGAGGACAACTACCGTTAACCCGCCGTTTGCCGTTTTTGCGGGGGAAAAGCAAAAATAAAAGCATTCAGAAAAAATCCAGAGTCATAGAAGTTTCAAAATTACAGATATTTTCAAAGAATGCAGACGTTACCCAACATACTCTTAAAGAGAAAGGGCTTTTGAAAAAGGACGAGTCAGCCAAAATTCTTGCTGGGAAAATACCGTTAGCCGTTCCGCTGTGCGTGAGCGTGCCGGTTTCAAAAAGCGCTAGAAAAATCATTGAGGCCGCAGGAGGAACTGTGGTTCTTGAGAAATAAGGTAAATTGACGTACGCTTATTAGGTCATGAATACAATTCTGTCTCCACTTATTAACAGTTGGAAAACGCCGGAGTTGAGAAAAAAAATTCTTTTCACCGCAGCCCTTTTTGTCGTGTTTCGGTTATTTGCTCACATTCCGACGCCAGGCGTTGATACGGGGAAACTTGCACAACTCTTCTCCCAAAACCAATTCCTGGGGCTTCTGGATATTTTTTCCGGAGGAACCTTGGTGAATTTTTCAGTCCTTGCCCTTGGCATTAACCCGTATATCAATGCATCCATTATCATGCAGCTTTTGACCATTGTATTTCCGGTTCTGGAGGAATTGCAGAAAGAAGGAGAGTACGGCAGAGAAAAGATAAATCAGTATACGCGCATGATAACCGTGCCTCTGGCAGCGTTTCAGGCAATCGGTATGTATGCCCTCCTGAAAAATCAGGGCATTGTTTCCCATGTGGACCCCCTGACCATTGTGACAGTCATTGTGACGATGGTAGCCGGCACTGTGCTGGTCATGTGGCTCGGAGAGCTGATCACGGAATACGGCATCGGGAATGGCATATCACTTCTTATTTTTGCCGGAATCGTAGGACGGATGCCTGTTGCTTTGGGACAAACATTTGCCAGCGCCACCCCAGAATCAGCAACCAGCAGCATTCTTTTGGTGGGAGTTGCACTTCTTGTGATCGGAGCGACCGTGTATATCAATGAAGCAGTACGGAGGATCCCTGTCCAATATGCCAGACGTGTGCGGGGCAATAAAGTCTACGGCGGCGGGACGTCATATCTGCCCCTCAGAGTCAATCAGGCAGGGGTCATTCCGATTATCTTTGCCGTATCCATGGTTCTTATTCCGTCTTTAATCGGCGGATTTTTACAACAAGTCAAACAGCCAACCCTCATCGCAATCGGAAAATTCCTTACGTTTGCCTTTAACCCCAACGGTGTCTGGTATAACCTGATTTATTTTTTGTTAGTTATCGGATTTACGTATTTCTATACGGCGATCACCTTTAATCCGACAAAAATTGCCTCCGAGATTCAAAAATACGGCGGATTTATTCCGGGTATCCGCCCCGGAAGTCCGACGTCGTCGTATTTAAACTACATCCTGACAAGGATAACGCTTGCAGGAGCCCTCTTTTTGGGAGTTATTGCCATATTCCCTTCTGTTGCCAAAGGGACGACGGGCATGGCAACGCTTCTTATCGGAGGTACCGGCGTTCTTATCGTGGTGTCCGTGGTTCTTGAAACAGTCAAAGCATTGGAAGCCCAGCTGGTGATGAGAAACTATGATGGATTTTTGAAAGATTAGTATGCCAGGTAGTGAAGTTTCGACACGCCTTTGTTCTTTGCCGAGTACATAACTATCTGGTTATACAAAGCTGATGTTTATTTAAAGAAAGGAATTGAGTTCTCGACGGCGTTATAGGCAAAGGTCGAAACTCTACTACCTGGTATGCATATTATCTTTTACGGTCCGGAAGGGTCAGGAAAAGGAACACAGGCAAAACTTCTGGCGGACGTACTGCATTACCCTGTTTTAACTTCAGGAGATTTGGTGCGGGATGCAGCCCAAAACGACAAGGGAATTATTGGGGTCGTGTGTAAACAAGCTCTCGATGAGGGGAAATACGTCGCCAACAGTGAAATGGAAGTTTTGTGGAAGTGGCGTCTTAAAGAAGATGATGCAAAAGGCGCGTGGATCATGGATGGATTTCCCAGAAATGTTGAACAGGCGAAATTTTTAGATGACAAAATCGATAAGTACGGATATAAAGTGGAACTTGTATTCTGCCTCCAAATTCCAGAGGAAGAGTCTATTAAAAGACTATCAGCAAGAAACAGGCCGGCCTATGGGGGAAGCACCGAAAACCATGATTCTCTTGAGAGGATAAAAACCAGGCTTGCCATGTACAGAGAGGCAGAAATTGATATGCTTAAGTATTACCGGCAAAAAGGGGTGCTTGTCGAAATTGACGCGAATGAATCCATAGAAGAGGTGCACAGAGATATAATGAAGGTTATACAAAAAATTCAATAACAAAAAAACAACATGAAGAAAATTATCATTGGTCTTGTCGGATTTCCCGGATCCGGAAAAACCACAGTGGCGAAATATTTGGAAGAGAAAGGATTTTTCCGGGTAACACTCTCGGATATTATTAAAGAAGAGGCGATAAAGGAAGGTATACAAACGTTTTCAAGGGAATTTCTTCAGGAATACGGAAATGTTCTTCGGACAACATACGGACCCCAAATTCTTGCCCAACGCGCATTAGAGAAGATAAAAAACGGAAATGGTGAGAAGATTGTCATTGACGGCATACGGAATATCCATGAAATCCGATTTCTCAAACAACAGGATAATTTTTTCCTTGTTGCATTAGACAGTCAACCAGAAGAGCGGTATCAACGGTTAGTCGCGGCAAAAGGACGGGAATGGACAGGTTCCTATGAGAATTTTCTAAATCAAGAGGAAAAAGAGAAAAAGCTTGGATCAGAAGATGTGGGCATTCGGGTCGGAGAGTGCGTTAATGAAGCTACATATCGGATAAAAAACTTTACAAGCAAGGAAGATTTATATAGGGATATTGACGCAATGATAAATACAATAAAGAGAAAAGAATACAATCATGTATACCGTGTGGTTTTTCTAGGCGTGCCCGGTTCAGGAAAAGGGACACAGGGCAAACTTCTGTCTCAAGATCTTCATATTCCCCGGCTTTCTGTGGGAGCTTTGATTAGGCGCCACTTTACAGATAAAACAAAAGAGGGGATAGAGGTTGGGGAGTATATGCTTCGCGGAGAAGCAATTCCGGCCGAAAACTATAGTCGCATGGTTGTGCCATGGCTTTTGAGGCATCAAGACGGATTTGTCGTAGATAATCTTGTGCGGACACAAGAACAGCTTAACAGTTTTCGTCAGTTTCAAAAAAAGAATGCATTTAGCCTCACAAAGGTATTTTATTTACACATATCCGAGGATGAAGCAAAACGCCGTCTTTCGGAAAGGAAAAACACAAAGGAACGTCCGGATGAGACAGAGGAGGCAATTCACCAGCGTTTCATGACATTTAAAAAAAGCATTAGAGAGATACGGGATTATTTTGAACAGCTTGGAATTTTTGAGGCAGTAAATGCTGATCGTTCGGCAGAAGATATCCACAAAGACATCCTTCAGTCTCTTGGTCTATAAATACGATATGATTTTAATAAAATCTCCTGAAGAAATTTCCATCATGAAAGTCGGTGGGGGGAAGCTTTGGACCATTCTTCAAATCCTTCTTTCTCAAGCCAAAGCAGGTGTGTCTCTCACTACGATTGAAAAAAACGCACGAAATTCCATCCAAAAAGCCGGGGGTGTTCCGTCATTCATGACTGTCAAAGGATACCAATGGGCAACATGCCTGTGTCTCAATGAACAGGTTGTTCACGGAATACCTTCTGCATATATATTACAGGAAGGCGATGTATTAACTATTGATGTCGGGATGGAATACAAAGGATTACATACTGATACCGCGTGGACGAAAATAATTCAGAATTCAAAATTCAAAATTCAGAATCAAGAATATAAACAAAAACTTCGATTTCTAAAAACAGGGGAAGAGGTGTTAAAGAAGGCAATCGGGGTAGCAAAAGCAGGGAATCGGGTGGGACACATATCTCAAATAATTGAGCAAACGATTACCTCATTTGGGTACGATGTCGTCCAGTCTTTAACCGGTCACGGGGTTGGAAAGAAGCTTCACGAGGAGCCGATGATTCCCGAATATCTGGATAAACCTATAGAAAAAACACCGCTTCTTACCCCAGGTATGACCCTGGCTATTGAAGTTATTTATGCCATGGGAAAAGGAGCTATTGTCTATCCAAATCAAGACGGTTGGACATTAGCCGCAAAAGACCGGTCATTAACCGCTGTTTTTGAAAAAACCATAGCCATAGAGGAGTCGGAAACGTTCGTGTTGACCGGAAGCTGAATTTACGGTACAATTGAACCCTTGACGAAAAAAATAATCTTTACCCGGGCCATGCAGAAGGTCATGGAGGGTTTTGTTTTTCATGTTTTGAACATATATGACGCATCAGGGAAACATTGAAGTAGAAGGTGAGGTAACGGAATGCCTGCCAAGTACGTTATTTCGCGTGAAACTGCCAAACGGAAGAATTGTTTTATGTCATTTATCCGGAAAAATGAGATTGCATTTTATCCGCATTTTACCGGGAGACAGAGTGCGTTTAGAGATGACACCATACGACGCAACAAAGGGAAGAATTGTATATAGAATAAAGTGAATACGCCAGGTAGTGAAGGTTCGACACGCTTTCATCTTTGCTGAACATAGTATGCTATCTGGTTATATAAAAATGTATTACAAGAAGGAGAATATTGAGGTTCTGACAGCGTAAAAGGCAAAGGTCGAACCTCTACTACCTGGTATGAAAGTTCGTGCAAGTGTGAAACAAATGTGCAACAAATGCAAAATAGTCCGGAGGAAAGCCCGGGTATATGTCGTGTGCGAAAACCCGAAGCATAAACAGAGACAAGGATAATGAATTGAAAAAGCACAAAACTCTAATATCTAAATCCTAATTTTGTTTTTGATATTATTTAGGATTTCGTGCTTAGAATTTAGGATTTTATTGATATATGGCGCGTATTTCAGGAGTCGATATTCCAAACGAAAAACGGCTTGATATAGGGCTTACGTACCTGTATGGTATCGGCCGATCAAATGTAAAATCACTTTTAAAAGACGTAGAGATGGATCCGGCAAGGAGAGTAAAAACACTGACCGATGAGGAAATCAGTAAAATTGCAAAAGTAATTGATAAAAATTTTCTTGTTGAAGGAGACCTCCGGCAGGAGGTTTCCGGTAATATTAAGCGTCTGAAGGAGATTGGTGCGTATCGGGGAGCAAGACACGCGAAAAATCTGCCGACCAGAGGCCAGCGGACCAAATCCAACGCCCGCACAAAACGAGGGAAGAGGTCAACGGTTGGCGCCCAAAAAAAGGATGACCGCATAAAACAAACAGAGGCAAAAGCAGAATCACCGGAGAAAAAATAAAGGGTTCAAATGTCATTGCGAGCCCCGCTCTGCGGGGCGAAGCAATCTTTATAATAAAGATCGCTTCGTCTCCCGACGTGACGTCGGGATCCTCGCGATGACAGAGTGCGTAAGTCGAAATATATGGCACAATCAAAGCAAAAACAGGCAGTCGAAAAAGGAAAAGTATTTATCACGGCTACGTTTAATAATACGCTCGTTACAGTCACGGATGAAAAGGGAAATACTCTTTTTTGGGGATCAGCCGGACTGGTAGGATTTAAAGGCGCTCGGAAAGCGACTCCCTATGCAGCCACAACCGCAGTTGAAGTTGTTGCACGAAAAGCTCAAGAAGCAGGACTTCGTGAAGTGGAAGTGTTTATTAAAGGCCCGGGGTCCGGCAGAGACGCCGCGCTTCGGGCTCTCAAGGCAGTCGGACTTCACATCACGCTTATTGCAGATGTCACGCCGATTCCGCACAACGGGGTGAGGCCGAAGAAGAAGAGGAGAGTCTGAGATGAATTCAGAGTTCAGAATCTAGAATTCAGAATAAAATTGAATATAAAAAATATATTTGGTTTTGATTTAATTCGTAATTCTGAATTTGATTCATTCTGAATTTTGAATTTTAGATTCTAAATTGATTATATGGCACGCTATACGGGTCCAAAAAACAGACTGGCTCGGCGCGAAGGCGTTGATTTGGGCATGAAAACAGTCGGTTCTCATGCCCATGCTCAGCTTTTGAGACGCCTCAACATTGTGCCGGGACAGCACGGGGTGAAAGGAAAAAGGAAAATTTCCGATTACGGCGTACAGCTCCGGGAAAAACAAAAAGTTAAACGCATGTATGGCATGCTGGAGCGGCAATTCCGGAAAATTTTTGCAAAAGCAAAAAAGTTCCGGGGCAATACCGGCGAACAGTTTATCCAGTTTTTAGAAACAAGACTTGATAATACGCTGTTCCGAATGGGACTTTCTCCAACGCGGGCATGTGCCCGGCAACTGGTATCCCATAGGCATGTCACGGTCAACGGAAAAACGGTTGCGACCCCGTCGTTTGAAGTGGAAAAAGATCAGGTTATTTCTCTTTCCGGGAAAGGAATGGAAGTCCCCGGTGTGAAAAAAATGCTGGATGAAAAAAACATACAATTGCCCGGATGGGTAGAACGAAAGGGCCCTGTCGGGAAAGTTGTCCGTTTGCCCATGCGGACTGACGTAACTGATGACATAAACGAACAATTAATTATTGAGTTTTATAGTCGCTAGGGCCGCACTCGTAAATAACGTGATACGTATTTTTTTTGAAGATGCGGCATTAAGGGCCGTATTCACAAATACCCAAATCAAGTTATTTGTGAACGGACCCTAAAAAAGGAGATATATATGATGCTTGAACCAATATTTTCCATTAAAACCGATAGTGAGAGGAGTGACTACGGAAGATACAGTATTGAACCATTATCACAGGGATACGGTCAGACATTAGGCAATAGTTTGCGGAGAGTACTTCTTACTTCCCTTCCGGGATCCGCAATTGATTCAGTGAAAATTACCGGCGTAAAACATCAATTTTCAACCCTGCCGGGGTTAAAAGAAGATGTTATCGAATTTTTGCTCAATGTGAAACGGATTCGCTTAAGCGTTCCGGACAACACGCCGGTTACTTTGACGCTTTCAAAAAAAGGACCGGGAGAAATTACCGCAGGAGATATCCAAACACCCCCGGGAGTGACCATTGTCAATCCTGATCTTGTGCTTGGCATACTTTCTGATAAAAAAGCGGCAATCGAAATGCAGTTGTTTGCCCAGCGTGGGTATGGATATGTGACTGCTGAAGAGGTGGCAGTCCGGGAAGTGGGAGTTATTCCCTTAGACGCGTTATACTCCCCGATTGTCCGCGTCAACTACAAGGTGGAAGCAACCCGTGTGGGAAGAATGACGAATTTAGATAAGCTGGTCATTGAAATTTGGACTGATGGAACCATTGCGCCGCAGGAGGCATTGCTGTCAGCAGCAAAAATTCTTGTTTCCTATTTTATGCAGGTGTATGAACCGAAAGTAAAAAGTGCTGAAGAGCCGGCAGCCGTTATATCGAATATTTCCGATGACGTATTGAAAATGCGGATTGAGGAGTTGGATATCCCAACCCGCATCGTGAATGCATTAGGAAACGGCGGAATCGAAACAGTTGGACAGCTTCTGGGTACTCAGAGATCTGATCTTATGAAGATTAAAAATCTCGGCGTGAAGTCGATTTCTATCGTAGAAGAAAAGCTGAAAGAAAAAGGCGTTGCGCTNNATCATTCGGTATTCGGCAAGAAGCTGTCGCGGACAAAAAATGAGCGGAAACGCTTATTTTCCAATCTCATACGGGATATTATTCTCCATGGGAAAATCGTGACATCTCAGGCAAAAGCCAAAGCGGTTCAACCGCTCATGGAAAAGCTTATTTCGAAAGCAAAAAAAGGAACTGATGCAAACAGGCGCAGAATTTTACAAACGATTCCGCATGGAGATATTGTCGATATGCTCTTGAGAGACGCGAAAGACCGGTTCTCCCAAAGAACGAGCGGATTTACAAGAATAATAAAAATCGGGAACATCAGAAGCGACGGATCCGAAGAAGTCATGCTTTCATTTGTTGATGAGGCTATTGTGAGAGAACCGGTAAAATATGAACAAAAAGAGACTAAGAACAAAGAGACTAAGGAGATTAGGAAACCCGTAAGAACTAAAAAAGAAACAAACGCTATAAAAGGGAAAAGGGGAGGGAAAAAATGAGCATGCGCTCATTTCTTATCACGTGCTCATCACGTAGCTTTTAATCACGTGCTCATCATATTTATGAAATCAACTACCATAAAGTCAACAAAAGCAAAGGACATTAAACGCGCATGGCACCTTATTGACGTGAAGGGGAAAACCATTGGAAATGCAGCGACAGAAATTAGCGTCAAGCTCATGGGCAAACAAAAAGCTAATTTTGTCCGTCATCTGGATTGCGGTGATTTTGTGGTCGTTATCAACAGCAAACTCGTTGAATCGACAGGAAAGAAAGAAACAAAGAAAATGTACGGTGTGTATTCCGGATATCCGGGTGGATTGAAACAGAAAGCTCTGTGGCAGATCCGTCAGGAAAATCCAAATGAAATTATCCGTCACGCGGTATGGGGCATGCTTCCCACAAATAAACTCAGGGACCGATTGGTTACCCGATTATTTATCTATCCTGATGAAAACCATCCGTATAAAGATAAATTTCATATATAAATTTTATAATTTTTATTATTTTTATGGATTCAGATAAAACACCAGAACCTAAAAAGAAAGAATCATCGGCAGTAAAAGAACCAAAAGTGAGCGTTCTTTCCTACTATGAGGCAGTTGGGAGACGGAAATCCGCGTCAGCTCGCGTGCGGCTCTATGTGACCAAAGACGAGACAATGACGATTGACGGGAAAGAAGTGACAAAGGGCAATCTTCTTATTAATAAGAGATCAGGAGAGCACTATTTTCCCGGTGAGATTATGAAGAAACTGTATATGGAACCTTTCCGGACGACAAATACCCTAAACAGGTTCGTCGTAAGCGGAAAAATTGCGGGAGGGGGGTTGCATGGGCAGCTGGAAGCATTTATCCATGCTGCGTCCCGTGCTCTTGAGAAAGTGGATAAAGAAAAATTCCGGCCTATCCTCAAAAAGCGCGGATTTTTGACCCGTGACGCCCGTGTGAGAGAGCGCCGTCAGCCCAACACCGGCGGGAAAGCAAGAAGAAGAAAACAATCACCAAAACGGTAAACTTTCTTCGATTCTACACACACCCGGTGTGTGTAGACTTTTCTCTCATTTGTATTTTTTGGAAATCATTCTATAGTGAGAGTATGGTTGGTGCCAAGAAAACCATTTCCCATTCACCAATTCTCCTTATTCTCCTTGTTTTGTCCCTTCTTTGTAATGCAGTGTTGGTGTTTCAGAATAGACAAAAACCCGCAACCGGCGTTTTGGTCGTTGGCGTTCTTGATGGAGATACGCTTGTTTTGGATGGAAAAACCAAAGTCCGCCTGCGGGAGTCTGACGCTCCCGAGATTACCAATTGCGGCGGAGAGGAAGCAAAAAGATACTTAGAAAACATGGTTGTCGGGAAACGGGTCCGTATTGATGAGCAGGTGGGAGATGTGTATGGCCGTGCAATCGCGCTTGTGTACGCGGGTGACACGCTCATCAATGAAGAAATGCTCAAAAAGGGCTGGTCGCGATACCACCATGATGTTTCCTCAAAAGCAGTTGTTTTGAAAAAATCAGCTGATGAGGCAAAAGAGAAAAACATTGGGATTTATGGTTTATGTCAATCGAAAGTAAATCAGGAGAACCCGAACTGTGTGATTAAAGGCAACATTGATAAAAACAGCAATGCCCGGAATTATTACGTGCCCGGCTGCGCTCAATATGAATTCACGATAGTTGAAAAAGATATGGGTGAAAATTGGTTCTGCACCGAGGGTGATGCTCGTGAGGCTGGCTTCACCAAAGCCAAAACCTGCCCTTAAATTACACACACCTGGTGTGTGCAGAAAATTACTCCGTATAATCTATTTACTACTGTAATTCAATCGATTGAATTACAGTAATTCTTATAAAATTGCATGGGTTGAAGATTGTTAAAAGCTAAACAACAAACTGGTTTCGGTTCCTGATTTCATCAATAATTTCCTTAATCATTTGTCTGTAAGAATATTTTGGTAAATGGAGTTGTTTTAGTGTCTCTTTCGGGGATGG
>DPYI01000025.1 GCA_003545435.1 Patescibacteria group bacterium
TTGGCCACCTGCATAATTTCGTCCATTTCTGCGGGAAGTCCATAAAGATGTACGGGAATGATTGCCTTCGTCCTTTTCGTAATTTTTGCTTCTATTTTAGACGGATCAATAGTATAGAATCCGGGTAGGGTATCTATAAATATTGGTTGAGCACCGACATTGTTCACTGCTTCAGCTGTCGATATCCATGTGTGGGACGGCACAATTACTTCATCACCTGCTCCTATACTAAATGCCGTTAACAGTATTTCCAAAGAATCAGTTCCATTTCCACAGGTAACACAGTACGGAATACCAATGTATGAAGCAAACTCTTTTTCAAATCGGGCTACCAATTCATTTTTATCCCCTCCCACAAATGCAGTTTTCCGGATAACATCTCGTATAGAGATGTCAATTTCATTTTTTATGTTTTTATATTGAATTGATAAATCGACAAAAGGAATGTTCATATATTTTTTTTGAGATCTCCTATGTGCTTTGCAGGATTCCCTGCGTACACACCCGATTTTTTAATATCTTTCGTTACCACGCTGCCTGCGCCGATAATAACACTATCGCAAATCGCGACGGGAAGAATTGTCGCATTTGATCCGATGCTTACACAATTTCCTATATGACTTCTTTCCCATTTTGTTTTATCTCCTCCTGCCGGTCCATTTGTGTCACGGAAGGTGTCATTGATAAACATAACCCCGTGCCCGATAAAGCAGTCATTCCCGATTGTCACAAGCTCACAAATAAATGTATGTGATTGTATTCTCGTGTTATTACCGATAACGACGCCTTTTTGAATCTCTACAAACGGCCCGACAAAACAATTATTTCCAAGCGTACAGTCGTATACGTTGCTTGGTTGGATAATTGCTACATTTTTCCCGACCTTTATATTTCTGACAGCGTTCCCTAAGATTGTTGGTTTATTCATATGACATGCTCTCTAATGCTTTGTGTTTCTATACATCAATTCAATTGCCCGTACCGTCTTTAATCCCTCACTTCCGTCTACAACAGTGCTTTTTTTCCCAGAAATTGCCACAATGACGTCATTCATTACTTTGTCATGATTTGAACTGCTTCCTTGGTACTGCCCATACGTATTTGGTCTATCGTTATACTGAATATCTTTAGGCAGTGGAAATGAAGCGACATCCCAATAGTCTATCGTATTTAAATATTGCCCTCCTATTTTAATAGTTCCATTTTCACCGATAATCGTAATACTCCCTTCATAATTTGTCCTGTACACGCATGTTGTCCAGTTTATCACCCCCAATACTCCACGTGTAAACGTAACGATTGAAGAACCGCAGTCTTCAATTGTAATATCATGATTTTTGGTATCAATGACTGTTTTTGCCTTCTTGATATCACCGAAAAACCAGATAAGAAGATCAATAAAATGGCTTACTTGTGTATATAAGGATCCACCCTCCATCTGTTTTCTTCCCCTCCAAGGAGACGATGAATAATAAGCATCATTCCTGTTCCAAAAAACATTTACTTCAACCATGAAAATCTTCCCGAGTTTCCCCTGTTCCAATACTTTTTTAGCTAAAGCAATCGGCACATTATATCGATTTTGTTTCACCACCATAAGTTTCACGTTATTCTTATTTGCTGCCGCGATCATTCTCTGACAATCACGGGACGTTAATGCCATTGGTTTTTCTACAAGAATATGTTTTTTGGCATTGGACGCCGCTATTGTCATAGGAGCATGAAAATAGTGAGGCGTGCAGATGTTTACGATATCACAATCTATTTTTTTCAGCATTTTTTGATATGAAAAAAAATATGGTACGTTATATTTCCTCCCATATTCTTCCGCTATATGTTTATCTTTATCGCACAGCGCTACAATTTCTGCGTGTTTTTCTTTCTCAAGAACCGCTAAATGGCGCTTTCCTATATTTCCAATCCCTACAACAGCAAACCCAACTTTTTTCATATTCAATGCCTCTTGCAAATGCTATCCAGTGTTTTTTGATCCGGATAATTGACAAGAATTCCGCGCGTCTTGCTGCTAAACACAAATACGCTTCCTGCTGCAGCTCCGGATACGCTTGTTTTCTCAAAAAGCTCCCTTATATTATCCAAGTTTGCTGCTCCACCGCAAGCCACAACCGGAATGTGTGCCGTATCGGCGACCTTTTTGATAAAAGGAATATCATACCCTCTGAATGTGCCGTCCCTGTCTATGACATTTATAAGAAACTCTCCTGAACCTTTTGTTTCAAATAAATGTATAAGTTCAAAAACATCTTCGGCGATTCTTTTTTCCCCTCGATGTGTGTATACAAAATAATTTCCCCAAAAATCTTTTTTTATGTCTACACTGACAACAACGCTTTGGCTTCCGTACCGATCTGCTATGCCGCTGACAAAATCCGGATTTTTGAATGCTTCCGACTGTATGGTTATTTTTTCAATTCCTAAACTCAAAATCTTCTTTACCTCATCTACCGTAGTAATTCCTCCGCCATAACACACCGGCATAAAACATTCGCTCGCCAACCTCTCAATAAACGTAAAGTTAGGGGGAATTTTCTTTACCGCAGCCTTTATGTCCAATACGATAATCTCATCTACCATCATATCGTTGAATAATTTAATAGTATTTAGCGGATCCCCTAAATATATTTCTTTGTCAAACCGGATTGTTTTTATAAGTCTGTTGCCGTCAACTAATAGTACCGGTATCACACGCTTCGTAGTATACATATCATGTCATGGTTAAAAAATTCTTTATCAATGCCATGCCAAATACATGGCTTTTTTCCGGATGAAATTGCACTCCATACAGAGTATCCTTATTGAATATCGAAACAAATTCAATTCCATATTCTGTTGTTGCCACAACATCTTCTTTTGAAGATACGTCAATATAATAGGAATGCGTAAAATAAAATCTTGAACCATTTTTCATTTTGGTAAGCAGCGGACATTTCTTTTTTATCTGTATTGTATTCCAGCCCACATGAGGAACCTTTAACAATTGAGGATTGTTAAAAACAAATTTCCTAACATTACCTTCTATCCACCCTAAGCCTTTTAGCTTTCCTTCCTCACTATTTGACATGAATAACTGCGCACCAAGACATATACCCAATATGGGAATTCCATCTTTTACTATCTTTTTTTTTAATACGGGAATAAAATTTTTCTTATGTAATAAATTCATGCCATGATCAAATGCTCCGACCCCGGGAAGTATTAATTTTTGTGCTTTTTGGATATCTCTACTGGAACAGGCAATCTCTGCTATGCCTCCAACTCTTTTTACCATATTAGCTATCGACTGTATGTTTCCAAGACCATAGTCAATAATTGTTACGTTAGTCATATGGTTTAATTAACTTTTTTTTTAATACTATTGGATATTCTCATTACCCTTGTAAGGATATATATTAAAAGTGAATATTTTTGATCTTCTGTGCCATACACTTCATGGGGAACAATAGGTGCGCGCATCATTTTTTCAAACTCTTCCGAATGTAAACCGAATTTTTTAAGTACATAGGTTTTATCTAACTCCTGATCTCTTTTGGAATATGTCGGTTTTTTCAGTTCCCGAAGCGCTTCCCGCCTTGTCATTTGACCAGACCAGATTAGGTTTGAAAAGTGAATGCGTCGTTTATCAATATTGAATTTTTTTGGCAACATATACCCTTGATAGAACCGTGTGAAAATTGATTCATAGTGCTTCCCGCCGTAATCTTTCCAACCTAATTCTTTTTTCAGAGTCTCCTTTGCTTTCTTCTTGTTATAATCCACGTAATTTAATAGATACACGGTTTTAATCCGTGCGATATGCTGGTAGTACAACCGCTGAAAAAGACCTAATTTAGGGAATTTTCTCAGCTTTATTGTTCCGAACTTTTTATGGATATTGAGAAGATTAATCAAATCAATTTTTGAATAGTTCCATTTCCATGACCCTCCCGGAAATTCCGTCGCAATGTTATTTCCGTCAAGAATATATTTTATCCCACGTTTCTGTGCGATTTCATAGAGCGTTGCATAGATGAAGTGATCTGTGGGAACTTCCAAATCTATTACGGAGGCCTTTACATAGGCAAGCTGAATATCCCTGAATTCATCCCAATCAATGACATAGGTATACAAATCATATCCAAGTTTATTTACAATGGCATGGATATTTTTGACAGCTATTTCAGAATTCCATCCATTATCAAAATGAACGACAAGCGGATGAAGTCCCCATGCATGTGCCATATAGGCAAGATATGAACTATCAGCCCCTCCGCTTAAGCCTAAGATGCAGTCATATCCGCTTCTTCCTCTGACTTTTTTTATAGTACTAAGTATGTCTTTAAGTTTCTTGTTGTTTCTGTTTCTGCTAATCCATAAAGTCTTTTTTGCTAATGCCTCAAAATTCCTGCAGTTATTGCAAATCCCCTTATCGTCAAATGTAGTATACGTTAATGGTCCATTATTCAAAATACATCGCTTACATACCGTATAAGTATATTCCTTCACTTGTTTTTTTCTATTCATATGTTTCTTTTTCTAATGATTGCATAGAGAGTTTTTTTTGTAAGAAAACCTGTTTGAATGGTACATATCCGGTTATCTATTATTTCATGGAGATAGACTTTCCAACTTTCAGGGCTCCAAAAATTTATATGCTCCTCTAATGTATCAATCCTTCCATTGGGAACTGTGATGATGCAGGTGCCGCTCATCTGAAGCGAAGAGATGAGATTACGTATTGCTTTTGTTGGATATTTCAAGTGCTCAATAACTTCTGTGCACAAGATACAATCATAGGTGTTTGGAAATCTATTATATACGTTGTATACATAAAAGGTTCCGTTTTTAACTAACTTCTTTGCATATCGTATTGCGGATATTGAAAAATCGAATCCCTCTACTTTACTTGATGGATATAACTTCAAAATGAGAAGTAACAGATGCCCAGTCCCGCATCCGGCATCAAGAATAGTTTTACCATTTAAAGGTATCTTGCTTTTTTTAAGAAATGCACCAACGTCTTGGTAAAATTCAAGCCGTTCTTTTGAAAAATACGTTTTTAGAGCCTTTTCATCAGAATAAAATTGGTCATTTATCGATATAGTATTTTGCGAAAAGGGATTAGTAGTATTATTAAAATACTGGACTACTCGGTCATTTTTAAAATTTATCACTTTAGAAATAAACCTATGACAGGCATCAGGAAATAATTGAAAAAAAGTATTCGCATGACATTTTATACATAGACGCATCATATACATTTATTGATAGTTGTGTTCTAAATAATACTGAATAATTTGTCTTGTTTCACCATCAGCTTCAATGACACCCTTATGAAGACAGATAACACGTTTGCATAACGATTGAAGCAGATCCATATTGTGACTTACGAAAATTATAGTTTTACCATTACTTTGCAATTCCTTCATTTTATTAACTGCTTTTTTCTGAAAGGCGTCATCACCAGCTGCTAATACTTCGTCAAAAATAAGAATCTCCGAATTTAAATATGCTGCTATTGCAAACCCCAAACGGACAAACATGCCAGAGGAATAGTATTTAAATGGAGTGTCCAGAAACTTCTCCAGTTCTGAAAATGCTACTATATCACGAAATTTACATTTTACCTCATTTCTGTCCATCCCTAAAATAGCTCCGTTAAGAAAAATATTTTCTCTTCCCGTAAGTTCTGACTGAAATCCCGTACCGACATCAAGAAGGCTGGCAACACTTCCAGTGAGAATAATTTTTCCGCGTGTTGGAGCTGTAATCCTACATAACGTCTTTAGCATCGTGCTTTTTCCAGCTCCATTACTTCCGACTACTCCTACAATTTCACCTTGTTTTATTGAAAATGTGATATTTCTAAGAGCCCAGAATTCATCTTCTTCCAGTGTTTCTCTTTTTTTCCTAAATGGACTTTGGAGTATGCCGGAAATAGCATCTCGGAGAGTGAAATAGGGCGGGCTTTCGCCTATCTTGTATTTCTTATAGATATGTGAAACCTCTATGACGGATATCATACAATGTCAGCAAAAAAACGCTCGGTTTTATGAAAATAGACCAATCCAATAAAAAAAATCATGAGAGATGATATGCATCCGATAATAAGAAGCGAATAATCAATTGTTCCGCTTCTCTCAATAACAGTCCGAAATGCTGTGACAATACCGGTCATCGGATTAAGCGCAATTATATACAAATGCTCCTTCTTTAACATGTTTGCAGGATAGATAATGGGAGTAACAAACAGTAAAAGCTGGATAAAAAACGGCAATATATACCGAACATCCCGGTATTTTACATTTACCGCAGACAGAAATAGTCCAATTCCGGATGTTGTTATAACAGTCACTATGATGCAAATAGGCAAAATAACGAAAGTAGCCATTGACGGAATTCGCCCAAACAGCAACAGCGAACCGGCAAGAAGAACGAGATTAATAGCAAAATCAAGAAGTGCGGTTAGAATAGTCGCCAGCGGCGCAATCATTTTTGGAAAATATACTTTTTTTATCATATCTTCATTAATAATTAATGAATTGCTTGCATTCGATATGGCATTTGAAAAAAATATCCAGAAAATTAATCCGCTTAATACAAAAAGAGGGTATGGCAAATTCCCTGATGGTATTTTTGCAACCTTTCCAAAAAAGAAAGAAAAAATGACCATGTTGATAAGCGGTTGAAAAACAACCCAGGCAATGCCTAACAGTGTTTGTTTGTAGCGAATTTTTATATCCCTCCAAGCCAAAACAAGAAGCAGCTCTCTGTATTGCCAGAGCTCATGCAGATCTATCAAATGATATGAAGATTTTGGTCCAATAATAATTTCCCGAATGGTCTTTTTTCCCATAGATGTGTAGCGTAGTTCAGGTATAATAATTATTGTATATCATCATAAGCTTTCTTATTGATTCAGAGTATAAAGGCATTTCTGCGCTCTTTTTGTTTTTTGTCCTGCCTTGCTTTAATTTTGATAGAATACACTTGACATCCAAAAGTACGTCGAATGATAGTTCATACATCCTTTTCTGTATAGGTTTTAAATACAACTGCTTTTTTCCGACGAATATTGTTTTTCTAATACTCGCTGCTTCATACACCGGATATCCGAACCCCTCATACACGCTCGGGATAATACATGCCTGTGCGTGCTGATAAAATGAAACAAGCGTCCGAAGTGACACCTGTGGAAAATAATGTACTTGCGATAAAGCTATAATCGCTTCTTTAACGTGGTGTTCATCTTTTCCATTCTTTCCGATAAGAACCAAATGTAATTCTGTATTTATTTTTGAGATTTCTTTCCACAGATCCAAAAGATAAGGAATCTTTTTATGCGGGTACATACCGCTTACGCAAAGTACGAAACGTTTTTGATACAAAGGATGCATGTGTTTTTTTTTGGCTTCCTTTAAAAATGCTTCTGATACACATGATTGAATCACGTGTATTTTTCTTTTTAAATGAGAAAAATAATGAATAAGCCGGCGTTTGGTAAATTCAGATACGGACATGATGGATGAGCAATACCGCATATTTAATTCAATAAGCATTTTCATGGTATACCGCTCAAAAAATCCGAAATCCTCCGGATGATCACGCCAGTTACAGTCATGAATCGTCACAATATGCTTCGCAGGGCATATGAGAGGCCCAAAATATCCAAATGAATGAAGAACATCACATGTCTCTTTTATAACAAGCAAAGGAAGAATCAGTTGCTCGAAAATAATGCGTAATGGGCGTATCGCAGCTCGGATCGGACACAGAACCTTTTTCCATAAAGGATTTGTGAATTGAAACGTGGCATAATTTTCAATATTGCAAAAAACTACATATGAGTGTTCCAAATCCTGTTTTTCTAAAGATGTTAAAGCTGCACGCAGATTCTGCTCAGTTCCGCCTACACCACCGGGAATCATAAAAAGCGTATTGATACCGATTATCCGTAGATTCATCATGAAGAATGATACTCTATTTGAGCTCCTGAAGGAAATCGAAAAAACATACCATCTGAAAACACATATGTTTTGACAAACTATGTAATATAGATACAATCAGGATTGGATCTATCAATCAATTACATGAATATTAATGTAACCCAATCATTTCTTCCAGATTTTTCCGTATATCAAAAATATTTAAAGAAAATCTGGAGATGCCGCCAATTAACAAATCATGGACCGCTGTCACTATTGCTTGAAAATAAATTAAAAAAAATCTTCAACGCCAGACACCTCTTTTTAGTGTCTAACGGAACAATTGCACTTCAGATCGCCATACGGGCTTTAGATCTTCAGGGGGAAATAATTACGACACCTTTTACCTATATTGCGACGGCTTCTTCAATCGTATGGGAACATTGCTTGCCGGTATTTATTGATATCAACAAGGATACCCTTACTATTGATACTCAACAAATCGAAAGAGCAATAACACCAAAAACGTGTGCCATAATGGGTGTCCATGTGTATGGATTTCCGTGCGATGTGACAGCAATAGATAAAATCGCACAAAAATATAATTTAAAAGTTATATATGACGCGGCTCATGCTTTCGGAACGCAATACAGAAAAAAATCAATTACCTCTTACGGAAATATTTCTACATTAAGTTTTCATGCAACAAAACTCTTTCACACTGTTGAGGGAGGTGCAATTATTACGAATAATGATACTGTCGCCAAGAAAATTTCTCTCTATCGTACGTTCGGTCATATTGGTGATACATATTATTCTATCGGCATTAACGGTAAAAATTCTGAACTCCATGCTGCAATGGGATTATCGATTTTTCCCAAAATATCAATGATTATAAGAAAAAGAAGAAAAATTACTAAATTGTATAATTCCTATTTTCAAGGCACATCATTGGTGTTGCCAACTCCCATAAAGAATACTGCATATAACTATGCATATTATCCTGTTATATTCCCTAACGAACAATTACTGAAAAAAGCTCTTTATCAATTACACAAAAAAAATATATTCCCCCGGCGTTATTTCTATCCATCGCTTAACACGCTTCCCTACCTGAATCCTTCTCGTTGCCCAATATCCGAATCTATATCTTCCCGGATTCTATGCCTACCGTTATATCCGGAACTTTCAAAAAATACGGCACATCGTATTGCATCTATCATTACATCAAGTAGTAAGAATTAATAAATCATCAATCTACAACCAATTCTATTCAATTACAAATATTTCTCTCTGATTATATAGTTTGGCTTTTTCCTCACTTCATCATATATGCGCCAGATGTATTCACCGATAATGCCAAGCATAACCATGATAAGTCCTCCTACAAGCATAATTGCAATCATAAGAGGAGCCCAACCGGAAAATGGTGTTCCTCCGCGAAGCCAGCTATAAACAACAGTTATGCTATACACCGCACCAAACAGCGATGTAATAACGCCAATGAAAGAAATGAGGCGAATTGAGAGATACGAGGCATCAAGAAATGCATCCAGGAAATTCTTTAGTTTTTTTGTTAAATTATATTGCGATTTTCCGATTGAACGCTTTAGGCGGACATAAGGAATAAAACTGGTCCGAAAACCGGTCCATAATAAATCCCCCTGAAAAAATCTGTTTCTTACATCAATTGCATTAAATTCATCAAGAGTTTTCCGGTCAATAAGCACAAAATCAAATCCTCCTGTTGGTATTTGAGGGATAGCCAGTCTGAGAAGCGCATAGGCTAAACGGGAGAACACTTTAGAAATAAGGGCATCCGAACGGTCGGTCCGATAACATATGACAATCTCCGATCCTTTCTCCCATTTTCTGACCATCTGAGGCAACAATTCAACCGGATCCTGCATGTCTGCTGAAATGTTGATTACCGCATCTCCTTTTGCTTCCTTCAGCCCGGCCAGCATTGCAGCCATTTGACCAAAATTTCTGGTAAATGATAGTACTCTCACATTATGATCTTTTTTTCTAAGATTCAATATTTCTTTGAGGGAACCGTCGTCCGATCCGTCATCAACACAGATGATTTCATAGTGGTACTTAGATAACAGTTTGGTAAATACGAAATGTATTTTTTCATACGTTCTCTGTATGGATCCTTCATTTCGGTATACGGCAATAACAATTGATATTTTCATGATTTATTTTCCTTTCTCACACACAAAAAATATACTGGAACATAAATCAGGATACTTTTTTCCTAGCTGGTAACATCCTTCTAGGTATCCTTGAGAAATGATGTCAGTTCTCAGCAATTTATCCCACTGAAAATTCGCTAAAGCCTTGAAAAAAATACCCGAACGATAAAATACCTTTAAACCGGCTTTTTTTATATCTTTTTCTAATGAGTTCAGCGTATATGTTCTTCTGTGTCCGCGTTCTTTCTCTGATGACGTTACAGCTGTCGTATGGCTTATTAATCCCATAGACACTGCTATTTGTCTGGAAGGGGCGTTGGCATTTGGACAAACCAAAAAAAGTCTGCCGTACGTAGACAACCAGTCATTATGTATTTTTTCCAGTAAAGCAACAGGATTATTAACGTGCTCCAATGTATGTGTTAATATAATATTATCGTATTTTACAGGCAACGTTGTGGCTTCAAAAGTTGAATTGATAAATGTAGCTTTTCTGCCTAACTTTTTTTTCGCAATAAGAATAGCCTCATTCGAAGCTTCTACGCAGGTAACATCTTTAAAATACGGAAGTAGTCTTTTAGTAAATTCACCTTGAAAACTTCCTAATTCCAATACATTCCCTTTTTTAAAAAAAGACAGAAAGGATTGCACCATAAAAGAATGCATGACATCCAAATCAAAACTATAGAAATATTTGTTATGAGGTTTATCTTGTGATTCCTTGTTGTAATTTCTTTTGATATTCATAATTTATTAAATAATTATTTTACTTCAAGCTTGGGATAAAAAATTGTCTGAGTATAATCTGCCCCTTTTATGTCAACACTATTGTTGATAGTAATGAGTCTATTATCAATAATCCAACGATAAATCTGCTCAATCATTGGTATCTGTAAACCAAGAATACTTTCATATGTAGCATACTTTTTCCTGTGAAGAATGCTTTGCATAATAACAGGCCCCGTGTCTATGCCTTCGTCAATAAAATGAGCGGTATTGCCTAAAAGAAAAGATGTTTTATGTAACGCCTGGTCGATAGATTTTATTCCGGGAAAAGAAGGGAGGATGGACGGATGAAAATTAATAATTCTATTTTTATAAACTCTAAGCAAATTTCCCTTAAGTATTCTGCCTCCAAAGCAGAAACAATAATCTATGTCATATTCATTGAATTTTTCCAATAATAAATTTGATATAAATATATTTTTTTGGTCGGAGATTAATCCGAGATCTCTATAGTTAACTTCAATGTATGGGATATCATTTTTCGATAATAATGCATTCAGCCGTACATCAGGTATATCATCGTTTACAACCAGAACAGTATCTTTAATTACTACTGAATTCCGCTTTAGAAGTTTCAGTAATCTCAAAGCGCTGCCTGTAACATAGAAAGCAAGACGGATATTTTTGCTTTTCATATTTTATTTTCATGTTTTAATTTATCCATTATATATAGATTTTTTGTTCTTCTATATGCTTCTTTCATAAACTCAATCATTTCTTCCCTGCTGAATCTTTCGGATGCAATATTATTTTTGAGAAGCATTCCATCGTGCTCCAAAGTAAATTTGCTGTATATATTTCCGGTTGTATTTCGGATTATCTGAAGCTCATCATATAATTCTGTCTGCGGTTCCGGCATAGTTATAAAAAACTGGCAGTTATCTAATCCCAAACTAACCGCAAAGTCGATTGTTCTGTGAATCTCCTCTCTGGTTTCGTCCATATAACCAAGCATAAAACTGGCAGTGCATGAAAGACCGGATTTTTTTATCATCCGTACCGTTTCAATTACTTGTTTCGTTGTAATATATTTTTTCATCTTTTCTAATATGCGATCAGTTCCTGATTCTATCCCTAACGAAATATTAAAACACCCGGCTTTTTTCATAAGATCCAGATACCCGAATTCCAGATAGTCTTTTGTTATATAATTAACCCTTGATTTGATAGTCCAGTGTAATTTAATTTTCCGTTTCAACAGTAATTTGCATATGTCCTGCACCCTCTGAGCTGATATCGTAAATAATTCGTCCTGAAACATAACTGAACGAATTCCTAATTTATAAATACTTTCCATTTCGTCTGCCACATATTCAGGTTTTCTCATTATTATAGGTTTATAATTTTTGCACGGACAAAATGCGCATTGACCGGGGCATCCCACGCTTGAGATCATGGTCGTAAAGGGATTTTCAGGACAAAAAGGTGCATGAAATAACTTTATCGGAACAGCAGTTCTGTCCGGAAGCGGAAATTTATCAATCTCTATATACCGAAAACTGCCTTTCGTCTGAGAATTACAGATATCTCTGGTATAGCAGTTTTCTATGTTATTCCTATACTGTCCTTTTTCCAACTGATCACATAACTCCATTAAAGGCACTTGACCGAATCCGCTGATCACATAGTCTATATCAGGACATTGCAGGGTTTCGTATGGATATATGGATGGATTCGGACCTCCGACGACAACATGGATATTCCTGTTCACTTTTTTTATAAGCTTAGCTAAATCAATGACTGCGAGCCATCTGTTTATAACACAGCTAATTCCGACTAAATCAGGTTTATGTTTTTTTACAATTGAAGTAATGTCAGAAATTTTCATTTCTTTGGCGTTCATATCAACAATGGAAACATTATGTTTGCTTTTAAGGTAAGAGTGTAAATAAAGCAAACCGAGAGGAGGAAAATTACTTCTGGCTTTAGAATTATAATCATCAAGAACAGTTATTGCGATTTCTTTTTCCTTAGGTGTGGTAATAAGTAAAATTTTCATTTTATGTCCATTCTAAGGGCTCGTTCGCTAATTACTTCACAGGAATTTGCGAATACGGCCCTCTGTGCCGCATCTTTCTATATTCAAAACATCAAGTTATTAACGGATGCGGCCTAATCTTCTAAAACGGCAATACCAAATCCGTAGCGCCCGAACTCATTACCGTTGTATAACATATACACTTTTTTTTCGCAACGAAAAACATGAGGATAGCATACCATATCAGAATCCCATCCATCTGCTGAAACGTCTATTCCGGTATTTCTGTCATCTCTGATCCAGTTTTCCAAATCTTCTGAAAAAGCATAACCGACTCTATAACTTCTGTTTTTGTTTTTTCTGAAATCAGTTGCTTCTCTGTAGCAAAAAAACATATGGTATGTATTATTATGATCTATAACAGTGGGTAGAGCCTGACACTCATCGGAATTCAATGCATCACTGATTAACTGTTTACTCTCCTTTTGCCATGAAATGCCGTCAACGGACGTTGCATGCCCAATCTTATAAACCCGATCGGGCGGCACATCTTTACCTTTGTGCGGTATCCATTTAATGCCGTATATATACCACATATGATATACGTTGCCGTATTTTTGAACAAACGGATCCGTTACAAGAAACGGTTCATACAATGAAGAAGTCACTATCGGACCGTTACCTATTTTTTTAAACGTTAAACCGTCATTAAAACTCTCGGCTAAACCGATCGAAGTATCATATTCAACGGATATTCTTCTTGTCCAACCGCCGGTATATCCCAATATTCTATTTCCGTCTCTGAAGATGTTCATCGGAAAAATACCGTGTTCATCAAAGCAACCCAAACTGCCCAGCTCTATGACGGTATTAAGGTGGATGGTGATTATCTTCTTAAAATCTTTATCGATATCAATAAATGAAATATGGCTTACATATTTTCCGGTTTTATCTTTTTCTCTTGTAGAAAAATAAATCCTAACGAATTCATCAAATATAAGTGTTTGGGGCGATTGAGCATACTCATAACAATTATTTGCCAGTTTATGTTTTGTGGGGTCAAATATTTTTCCTAATTTTTTCCATTTCATAAAAAAATTCTTACTGAGAAATATAACTTTCAAGTTTTGCCAAACCAAAACCGAATCTACCGACTTCATTTCCGAGATATAACATATAAAGGGTATTATCAAGTTCAAAAACATGCGGATAGGCTATCGATTCGGAGTCCCATCCTTCCTCTGAAATATCTATACCTACTTGTGAGTCATCTCTTGTCCAATGTATCATATCGTCAGAATATGCGTAACCGATTCGATACCCTCTTGTGTTTTTCCTAAAGTTAGTACTGTATTTATAACAGAAAAACATATGATACTTTCCTTTATAAAAAATGACATCCGGGCTTGCCTGAACCTCGTTCTCCTCCAGTTTATTTTCAATAAGATCTTTACCGAATCTTTTCCAATCAATACCATTATCCGAAAATGCAACGCGGATTTTAAAAACCGCTTCGGGTCTACCTCTGTCAACAATCCATTTCCTTCCTGCGATATACCACAAACACCAACGACCGTTGAATCGTCTGATTTTGGGACCGCTTAGAATAAACGGTTCATCAATGCTGTAAGAAAGTACGGGTCCGGCTCCTATTTTTGCAAAGGTTTTTCCGCCATTGCTGCTTTTTGCCATTCCTATGGCTATATTCCACGGAACTGATACGCATCTTGTCCAACCTCCATAATAGGCTATCAATTCATCTTTGTATTTTATTACTGATGTTGGATACGTACCGAATTCATCGAAGGTTCCTAATTCTCCCAGATCAAAAATCGGCTTTTGGGCCACGTTAACTATTTCCGACAGATTTTTTTTATTCAAGTCTATATAAGCAGTATAGCTTACGTATTGACCGTTTTTATCTCGCGGAGGTCTGCAGGCAAAATACACTCTTACAAACTTGTTAAAAACAACAGCAGATGGCGCTTGGGCAAATTCCTTTAACCAACGTTTGCCTTTTACCTCCGTCGGATTAAAAACTCTTCCCAGCTTTTTCCATTTAAACATAGCAATCAATGTTATATTAAAGCGTATGAATAAAGCATTTTTTTGATTTCTTTTGTGGAATTAAACATCATGATATCGATAATTGAAAGCCATGGTACAAAAATATTATCAAATTGTTTATATTCTATGAAATTGGATTTAATAAAATTTAATTTAATATTTTCTTTTAAAAATATCTTTTTGTTATAAAGTTCCACTCCTCCGATGGCATTTATATACTGCGAAGCTTTCAGGTGCTTACAAATTTGAATCACGCACTGTTCTCCTTTTAATCTTTCTTTTATACCGATTTTCGAAAAAATTAAAAGTTCCGTTTTAATTTCCAAAAAATTTATTATTTCTCTAATAGAATGATAGACAAAATTAAATAAATTTCTGTCTTCATAGGTCAGACAATCAAAAATAAGCCGATTAACTTCATCGTAATAGGGTGCATTTTTATATATGGAATTAATTTTATTGAATATTTTTTTTGCTTCAGTACGGTAATTATCTGCCAATTTTCTTTTGCTTATATGTAAATAGTCCGAATCTTTTTTTAGCGGTAGAGTAAATAATTGATCCTTGCCATTTACCAAAATTCGATTACGATTTACCCATCCTTTTTTCGAATATTCAATATCATCATAGACAACAAATTTGTCTACTGCATGTATAAGCTGAAAATAGCCAATATAAGGAAAAAGGTATGGCTGCATTATTCCGACCTTCATATAGCTATGAAATCATGAAATTTTACACTGAATAAAACCACTTAATTGTTTCTCTTAGGCCCTTGTCAAAATCCGTATGCGCCTTAAATCCAAATTCTTTTTTTGCCCGTTTCGTGTCCAACATACGTCTCGGCTGGCCGTCCGGTTTTGTTTTATCCCATATGATGCGGCCTTCATACCCTACGATTGATTGAATCTTGTGTGCTAAATCCCGGATGGAAATCTCAAATCCTGCTCCGATATTGACCGGATCCGGTTTGTCATATTTGATTGTTGCTTTTACAATTGCTTCGGCTGCATCCTTCACATACAGAAACTCTCTGGTTGCCTTTCCCGTACCCCAAACAACAACCTCCTTCTGATTCCTCCCTTTTGCTTCTGCAAAACGTCTTATAAGAGCCGGTATAACATGGGACGACTCCGGATCAAAGTTGTCACCGGGTCCGTAAAGATTCACAGGGAGAAGAAATATGCTATTCATCCCGTACTGCTTCCTGTANNTCCAAAGATCGCTCTCCCGAAACGGAACGGGAGTGTATTTTGGATAACAGCAGATTGTTCCGATTGCGACGAATTTTTTTACATGGGCAATCCATGCCTCATGCATGAGGTGTATCCCCATCATGAGGTTGTCATAAAACATCTGGGCAGGATGTTCACGGTTATATCCGATTCCTCCGACTAGCGCTGCCAGGTGAACGATAATATCCGCTTTTTTTACGATTTCCTGACATGCCTTTTTCTCCCTAAGATCAAACTCTTGCGAAGTGGGCGTTGCTATGTGTATTGCTTTCTGATTCTTAAATTCTTCTACAAGGTGCTTTCCCAAAAAACCATTCCCTCCGGTAATGAGAATGTTCACATCCTTAATGTTCAATGCACCAATTTTAGACTGCCCTTTACTTGTCCGTATCATGATATGTAGAATAGCACGTATAAAAAGGGAATGCGAGTTGACATCCCATCCTTTCTGTATAATAAACGTATGACTAAATCAAGACGAATATCTCAACGAGTTATCTATGTCAATTTCGCTCCGTACGAAAATGCAGGAAAAATTCTTGACTACCTTACCAAAACGTTTGACAGGGTCGTTCTTTTTTCTTTTAATTTCCATAGGCTTTCGGATAAGCAGCCCAAAAGCATGCTCACGGTTTTTGACCAGGGCGCTATTGTACAAACCAGACGGCTTTTCCAGACGCCGACATCTCCCTCACTTGCATTTATCCTTCTCCCCATCCGGTCATTTGTTATTTTTCTCCAGATTGTTTTGCATACGTGGAATATAACTCACCGAGACAAGCCGTTTGACTATTTTTTTTCTGCAAACGCATTCACCGCATGGACGGGAAATGTTATCAGGTCGCTTGGATTTGTTGGTAAAACAATATTTTGGGTATGGGACTATTATCCGCCTGTTCATGAAAGCAAAGTAGTGATGTTTATGCGTTGGCTTTACTGGCTGTTTGATAAACCGGCAAGCATTCGATCAGACAGAGTTGTATTTCTCAACCGGCACCTCTCGGAACTGCGAAAAAATCTGGGGATGCTTGCAAAACAGAGCGTATACCCAATCGTGGAAATCGGTACATATCCTCCAAGAGTGCTTCCAAAGAAAAAAATTGGAAAAACCGTTCATCTGGTTTATTTGGGCGTATTAAAAAGAATCCAGGGGTTGGATCTTTTTTTTGACGCTGCACATCAGATCGCATCGAATTTTCCGAATCTGGTCCTCCATGTCGTAGGCGGAGGTCCTGATGAAGAATATTTTAAAAATAGAGCCCGGATGTGTCCTTTAAAAGTCGTATTCCACGGATACGTTCAGAAAGAATCCGATGTCGATAAAATTATTAGATATTGCGATATCGGAATCGCACCGTATGTGCCGGATAAAAGCAATGTCATGTATTACAGTGACCCCTCAAAAATCAAGAGGTATCTCAATTTCGGCCTCCCGGTTATCACGACTGATGTTTTTGACTTTTCATCAGTTATTCAAAAAAACCAAGCCGGAGTTCTTATCCCTTACTCGCCATTGCAATTTGCCAAGAGCATCAAAACGATCGTTCGGAAGTATGCACTGTACCACCGGAATTCATGGAAGATAGCCTGCACCATACAATATAAAAATATCTATAAGCAAATTTTTGATACGGTGTGACCCTTCATTAATTATTGGGTTTTTTTTAGAGTATGGAGAAGTATATTAAGGGGTTTTTCCACAAACGTATAAGATACAAAGCTTATAAGTATTGTTGCCCCCAGGACAATAATAAATCTGAGAATAAAATCCGGCTGGTCAGGGACCACTTTCTCATATAACCGGACAACCGGATACTGCCACAGATACATGGAATAACTGATTTTCCCGAAAAATAAAATGTATCTGTTCTCAAGAAGAATTTTTGTAACTGTTGTACGCTTCTTGGCTGCTATTATAACGAGAGCACACCAAAACGTTATAAATATGGAGGATAAATTATGTGGCCTGCCGACATACCGCAATAGCAGTCCGATGAGTATGGGAAGATCAAACAGGAGAAGGACTCGACAGCATCTCTGAATAAATTTCCTTTTTTCTATAAGAAGAACTCCATCTCTTATCATCTGGTACGTGAATAGAATAAAAAGAGCAAAAAAATATTTTTTCTCGCTGACATCTATCGTATTGAGAAAAAGATACAAGAGCGTCAGGGTAGCGGTTACTAAAAGTCCTAACTTATTATTCTTTAAAAAAAGAACGGCATACAACGAAACACCGACTGCATATGTCAGAAAAAACTTCTGCATCGACCAGTCAAATCCGTTCGGACCGACATACGCAATCAGCATCTGATGAAAAAAAAGGTAAATGCCCGTTATGAATAAAAATAGTGATGAATGCCTTAGACGCAGAAAAACATACATGAGAGGTATGATGAAGTAATACCAAAATTGTATCGGCAAAGTCCATTCAACGCCTAATATCGAATTCTGATATTCCTGAGCGATAAAATTCACATTGGTGAATGTCAGGTGTGTTAAGATGCTTTTAAACCTTACTGCTGTATCTTCAATCGATAATTTGAAAATAATCGTAAAGAATAAAACGATGTAATAAGGTCCTGCCAGCCGAATAAATCGGCGTACAACATACGAAGTGAACTCAAATTTCCTGGAAATGGATAGCGTTACAGTAAGGGCTGACACGATGAAAAAAATGACAATACCGTTCTTCCCGAAATCCACAAATCTGCTGGCATAGATTCCGATATGGCGGAATCCTTCACCGACATGAATCAGGAAAATCCCCAAAATGGCGTACCCTTTCAGTCCGGTCAGGTACGGTATCACGTAGGATTCAGGCGCAGCGGCTTTTATACCAGTTGATTGTTTTTCTAAGCCCTTCATCAAGTGTCATTGCGGCCTGAAACCTTATTTTTTCTTTTGCTTTCGTGTTATCGCAATTTCTCCGCGGACTCCCATCGGGTTTGGCTGTATCAAACACCGCTTTCGCTTTGCTTCCTGAGATACGAAGTATCTTATGAACAAGTTCCTGAATCGTTATCTCCTCATCTGTTCCGATATTTACCGGATCCGGTACGGGATATTTTTCTATTGCCCGGATCAACCCTTCTGCAAAATCTTCTACAAACAAAAATGCCCGCGTCTGCTTTCCGCTTCCCCATACGATTACCGGATCCTCCCCATCCATAACTCTTTTAATAAGAGCCGGTATCACATGAGATGATGACGGATCAAAATGATCCCGCGGGCCGTATGCATTATATGGCCTGACAATACCAACCTTCATCCCGAATTCATCCGCATAATACATACCCAACTTTTCTGCCATTCGTTTTGCCCACCCGTATCCTCCGTTTGTCGGCTCCGGTTCTCCTCTTTGGCCTTCACTTTCCGGTGTAGGAATTCTTGCATCATGCGGATAGACGCAGGCTGAAGAAACAACCAAAAATCTTTCAACGTGTTCTATTCGTGCTGCTTCCAACATCGTAGAGGCAATAAGAATATTATCCCGAAACATAGTGGCTTGATGAAAACGGTTATATTCTATGCCTCCTACGTGCGCTGCAAGATTCATGATTATATCCTGATTTTTGCAGGCCTCCCTTGCTGTTTCTCTATCAGTACAATCTCCTTTGATAAACCTTGCTGTGTCTTTTAAATATCCGATATTTTTTACTTTTCCGTCACGCATCATATCCAGAACCGATACGGAGGCGCCAAGCTTTACTAATTTCTCTACGACAAAACTTCCGATAAAACCCGTTCCTCCTGTTACCAATACATGCTTATTTTTCCAAAACATAGGGAGTTTTTTTTAAGAAAATATTGAAATCAATGTTTTTATTTCCTTATCCGTCAATTCGGGATTATTTCCGAAATACAATCCCTGTTCATGTGCGATATTTGCATTTGTAGGTATGTCGCGTTTGGCACCATTTACGTATTTTAGATAAAACGGTTGTTTGGTCATGTCCCCTCCGACGATAGGTCGTATTTCTACGAGTCCGTTACATTTTTTTACCAGGTCATCCCGTATCTTTTGAGTTCTACAGACAATAGGTACAGCAAAATTGGATACAATGTCCATGTGATCATAGCGGATGGGATAATACTGTGCGGTATTTCCGTAAATAATCCTCGCTATGGCGAAAAAATTAGATTGACGTTTTTTTACAATCTGGTCAAGATATGACAGCTGAATATTTCCGACAAATCCCTGAATTTCCGTTGTACGTAAATTGTATCCCAGATCATAAAAGGTATATCGTGAATAAAATGTCTCATTGACATGATGTTTGATGCGGATTTTCAGCTGTCTGTCTTGGGTAAGATTCCTGTCCCATCCGTGAGCACGGACAAACTGCAGCATGGTCTCAAGTTCCGTGTTATCAGTACACACCGCTCCTCCTTCTATCGTCGACATGTGATGACCTACATAAAATGAAAATGTACTGGCCAGACCAAAATTTCCCAGTTTTTTCCCTTTATAAACCGAGCCGAGTGATTCGCAGTTATCTTCTATCAAAAGAATGTCTTTCTTTTTACAGATTCTGTATATTTCATCAATGTCATCACAAAAACCAAGTAAATTCGTCAGAAATAACATTTTTATGGGATGCTTCTGGATCGTTTTCAGAAGAATTCGGGAAGAAACATTCAGCGTGTCAAGCGCACAATCAATGGGCACAGGTTGAAGCCCCAATTCAATAAGCGGCATGACGTTTGTAGACCACGTGAGAGCTGAAAAACCGACTGCATCTCCCTTTTTAATTTTTCCCAGGTTAAGAAGTGCCTGAATGATAGCTAAATTTGCACTGCTGCCGCTGTTGACAAATACGCAATGTTTCCGTCCCTGATATTTTGCAAAATTATGTTCGAATTTTCCGCATTCTTTTCCGATACTTAGCATGTGTGCATTTTTTATAAAAACACACAGTTTCTGTTTTGTATTCTTTTCGTTGTAGAAGGTTGATTTGATAAGCTTGATCATAAAAATCTAAAATACTGAGCTTGCCGAAGTATATTACAAAAGACCTCTGAATGCATCGGTAAAAATATGATCCCATCTATATTTCTTTGCAAATGCTAACGCATTTTTCCGCATTATTTCCATTTTTTTCTTATTTTTTAACAGTGAAACGACTGCACGCGCTAGACACCTTTTATCATACGGAACAATCAGAGAGCATCCCGTTTGAAACGATTCCTCGGCAATCGAACCCACATCAGTCATAATAACCGGCAATCCGCATGCAAAGTACCTCTTTATTTTCCCCGGTTCTGTATGGGTAACAACAGTGTTTGTTGGCGTATATGAAGCGATACCAAGAGCGGCCTTTGCTACGCGTTTGTCAGTCGTGTCGGGATCTTCTATGTAGCCAATAAATGTAACATGCTTCTCTAAATTTTTCTCTTTTATCATATGTTCAAGAGACTTCCGATATGGCCCTTTGCCAATGAGTGAAAAATGAACAGAAGGGACAGCGGGAATGATATACTGCAGGGCTTCGATCACCAGCTGAATTCCCTGACCTTCGACAATTGACCCCAGATACATAACTTCATTTAAAGAAAGGCGTTTTGGTTTTTCTCTATCATATCTTACCCTGACACCATTCGGCGTCACCTTCTGATTTGGAAATATTCTCTTCCATCGGCTGGTCCGGGCAACTATCATCTGAGGAGCATAATTCCAAGTAGCATCACAAAACACGGCACACCAGTAATCAAGCCGATGATAGAGAGCGTTCATGAGTGCATGTGAGAAACGCCTTGGGATATAGTCAATCACATAATAAATACACTGGTTAATTTTTCCCGCCATTCGAAGGAATAATCCGTTAAATGCATTGAGATTTCCCAGTCCGATATAGTAATCGATTTTCCCCGGTACAGAGAGGGTCCAATAGAGAGTAACGATACTGTCTATCCCGTACGCAATTGCTTCCGGAAGAAACGACGTTGTTGGTGCCGTACTTTTTTTTATCATTCTGCCGGATTCATACCATTCCCTATAGGATGATCGAACACTATTATCCTCCATGGATCGGTTCCGATGTCCGATAAAGACAAGGGTTTTAATGCGACGAGAAAGTAAAAAATCCCTTAGTTCATGCGGCGGACCGAACATCGCATCATGACAGACAATAACAGTGGTTTTTCCTCTAAAATCAGGTTTTTTCATGAAGCGTGCATATCAATAAATTTTTGAAAGACTTTTTTCATATAAACGATATGTTTTGGAGTTATTCCAGGATAGACGCCGATCCAAAAGCCGTTGTTCATAATCAAATCAGAATTATGTAATGTACCGGCAACACGGTAATCTTTTCTTTTTAGATACGCCGGATGTTTCAGGAGATTACCGGCAAAAAGATTCCGCGAACCTATTTTGTGCTCCTCCAGATATTTCACCAATTCAAGCCTCGTAAACGGCGCGTCATCTTTGACGACCAACATAAAACCAAACCAGCAAGGATCAGCTTCTTTTTCCCACCCGGGAAGTATAAAATACTTCTCGTGTTCCTTGAAAAAAATATAGAAATCTTGAAAATTTTTTTTCCGTTTTTTGATAAATTTCGGAAGCTTCTCAAGTTGAGCTACGCCAATCGCTGCCTGAAAATCCGTAAGCTTCACATTGTACCCGATCTGTGAATAAATATATTTATGGTCAAACCCTTTCGGAAGGTTGCCTAATTGCCAGTCAAATCTTTTGCCGCACGTATTGTCGTATCCTGTGTCGCACCAGCAATCCCGCCCCCAGTCACGGAATTGCCTAACGGAACGGTGAATAAGAGGATTATTGGTAACTACCGCTCCTCCCTCGCCCATGGTGATCTGATGCGCCGGATAAAAGGAAAATGTTGCTACTGACCCGAACGCACTTACCGGTTTCCCGTTATATTGTGAACCTAACGCGTCACAGCAGTCTTCGATAAACCAGAGGTCATATTTCTTTACAAGCTCCATAATGCCCGCCAGCGGCAAGGGATTCCCTAATGTGTGTGCCAGCATAATTGCCTTTGTCCGTTTTGAGACAGCTTTTTGAATCATCTCGACAGTTGAATTTTTTGTAAGGATGTCCACATCGATAAATACCGGAATACACTGGTTTTGTACTATAGGATTGACAGTCGTTGGAAACGCGCATGCTGCGGTAATGACTTCATCCCCCGGCTTCAAAGCCCTTTTCCCAAATACGGCCGATGTTAGAGCGGACAAAGCTAACAAATTTGCAGATGATCCGGAATTCACTAACGAAACATATTTGATTCCGATATAGGAAGAAAATTCCTTTTCAAACTTTTTTGCAAACCGGCCTTCTGTCCACCATCCGTCACGTGCTGCTTGTATTGCGTTTGTTACTTCCTTCTGATCAAACACTTTACCGGTTGCTGGAATGTATTTCATGAGACACCTCTGTTTTTTATTTCTTTGGTTTTGTGAAATAGGCTTCGATTATCAAAAAAACCATTCCTGTGCAAAGGACCATATATGCAAAGGATCCTATCTTTTCAGTATTTCCAAAAGGATAGAGAATTGTACACAGCATGGCAGATATCAGGGTAATAAAACCTACAGAAATGCAGGCATCAGTCATTATCCGTACCATGCTCGTCAGATGAATCTGATTATACCTTACTTTTTTCATATTTTCGACTTTTTACATATATCCATAAAACCGTACCTCCGGCAACGGCAGTCAGAAAAATCCCCGCATAGTAAGAGAGCTGTGGCTGAAAATACAAAAGAAATGACATGCGCAGTTTTCCGTTGGGCAGTTCTTCAACAAACTCTTTCGAATAGGTCTTTTTCAGATACTCCGGATCCAGATCCCAGCTGTTGGCCCATCCGTACAGAATATTGTGATTGTGGTCAGGAATCTGTATTCCTTTCCGAAAAATTATACTCTTCCCGTAGGATTTTTGAGGGATAGGGTACAATTTCCACCATCTGGAATAATTTTCCAGAAGCACTAAAGAGACTGTATCAGAAAAACCCGATATCCGGATGCGTATCTGGACCGGATTTTCCCTTTCATACTCAAAAGATAGTGAGGGGTCCTCATCTGCCAGTGATACAAGATCGGATCTGCATGTGTCTTTGACACCATACATGTATATGCCGCTTTTCTCCTGACCCAATATCTCTTTTGACTGAATGTCGAAAGACGCATCCAGGATTGAGATAATGCTTGATTGAGGAATTTCAATTTTCGTCTCATCAGCATAATCTGTCCGTACGACAATATGGGAAATTCCCAATTCCCCAGCTTTTGTACAAAAAGATTGTCCTTCTCGTATGAGCCTCATCAAGGTATTGGTTTGTTTTTTATACGGAAGGTCCACGGAGTAGCCAGTGGGGTCGGGGCTTATGACGGGAACTTTCCATAATTCATAAATGAAATCAATGCCGGAATACCCGTTCATTGACTGATTGAATTTCGGATACACACCGTATGTTCCGGGCAAAAGGAGTATGCGCGTCGCTTTTTCCATTTTCAGCCTATTTCCTGCATCAACGTAATAGTCTGGTATATGAAATGACGTCAGTCCGCCGGCAAAAATAAAACTATACACCAGCCAGCCGATGCATCCTCCGAACACTATGCCTGCTGTCACTCGTAATACAGTTCGGAACCTAGCCATTCTCTCTTCAAAAAAAGCAAGCCCCATCATTGAAAGAGAGATATAAAAGAAGAAAAACTCCCAATAGAATTTGCTGACCGGACGTCTGAAAATCTGAAATCCGGGTATGTGTTCATACAAAAACTGAAACATATTTCCCCACGGTTCCCTGACCCCTTTTGAAATAAACACTCCTAAAAGAAGCAGTCCAAAAAAAATGCGGATACCCGGATTTCTCTGTCTTTGAAAAAGTGCATATCCTAAAAAAACTGTCATGAGGAGAAACAAAAGAGGAAGAGGAAAGCGGAAATAGCCAAAATAGGAAGGCGTATCATACAGTTGACCTTCAGCGCGCCCTAAAAAAATATTTCCTATTGTCGAAAATCCCGTTGCTGCTACTACTCCTGACATAAGCGGATTGGTTTCATACTGCGCATGTGAAAAAAATTGTGTCACGAGAAACGGAATAAGCCACCACGAACATGCTAAAATCATGAGTATGAATACCAAAATATATCGTTTGACCGTCCGAACAGACGGTATACGGGAAAGAAGAATCGAAAAAAGAGCATATGCACTAAAAATTATTGCCAGTATGTATGGTACGGAGATGCTGTACGCTGCTCCTGACACAGAACTGAAGAACAGGAGAAAAAGAAGCAAAACTTTTTTGTATGATATGTTCTGTTCTTCCAATATATGAACATAGAACAACAAAATCCAGGGGAAGAGCGCATACAGAACAAGACTCAGGAAATGACCGGGTGCAATAAGACCTATCGGGTATGGTGAAAATCCATAAAGCTCCGCTCCGATGAAAGACCAAAAGAATGTTCTATGCTTTTTTAAATTCAACGAATGAACCAAATATTCCTGAAGAAACTGAAACATTGATACCTGCGACAGGAAAAGAAGAAGGCTGATAAAAAAAAGAACGCTGAAATGAGGAGACACATGAAGCTGGGATAAAACCCACATAATCACATGGTAGGGAAAAAGCGTTGATAATTGAGGCGTGCTTTCATACCCTGCCGTATGGAGCGGATCATAGACAAACAGGTGGTTTCCAATCTCATATGCAAGGTCAACCGGAGAAGAAAAATCACAGCTCCCTGCGAGGGGGTATATCGCATTGGAGCTTTTCCAGAAAAAAGGAGCCAGTGACAGGCAGGCAAAAAAAACGTATGGAAGAATGTTCTTTCTGTGTGATAGAAGTTTTGTCAAAAGCTTCATGTGGGTTTTCGTTGAAATAGCAGCTTTATGACTGCTGAAGCTATCAAATGAACAGATAAACCGTTTTGATCATGCATATATTCCTGCAAACCGATTTTTTCCGTAAACCTATCAGGGACACCCATGCGCTGAAAGGGCGTTCCCAGCGATGACTCTGCAAGCACTTCGCTCACCGCACTGCCCAAACCTCCGATAATGCTATGATCCTCAAGGGTAATGACTGCATGTGTTTTTTTCGCACTCTCGAGAATAAGAGGAGCATCAATCGGCTTTATTGTATGCATGCTGATGACGCGCACCGAGCAGCTCTTTTTTGCAAGCAGCGCTGCCGCTTCCAATGCCCGAGAAACAAGCGTGGAGGTTGCAACAATAGTTGCATCGGATCCATCCTGCAGAATGATCCCTTTCCCGATCCGAAAACGCGGTTCTTTGTTGTAAAGAATTTTTTCTCCGGCTTTGCCTAAACGAAAATACACTGGTGTGTTCGTTGTCAGCATTGCTCTCGTTGCGAGATGAACTTCCGTAGGATCTCCGGGAGCAATAATAGTCATATCAGGAAGTGTTCTTAAAATGCCGATATCTTCAAGACTATGGTGTGTGTGGCCGTATGGTCCGTAGGAAAATCCTGCTCCAACGCCGACTATCTTTACATTGAGATTCTGATAACAGATGTCGTTCCTGATTTGTTCAAAATTGCGCATTGTCACAAAGGGAACAATGGAATATATAACCGGTTTATATCCTTCCATCGCTAAACCGGCAGCAACGCCGGTCATATTCTGTTCCGCAACCCCGGCATTGAGATACTGTTTCGGAAGTTCCCGCATAAAGTTCTCGAATGCGGAAAACCCCAGATCTCCTGTTAGGAGAATAATCCGATTGTCCTTTTTGGCTTCTTCCAAAAGCGTCGCGGCAAATGTATTTCTCATGGGAGTATTTACGAACCTCTGTCTAATATTTCCATTACTTCTTTATATTCATCTTCCGTAGGAGGTTTATACTGTGATGAAATCTGATTGACGTGTTTTGCGACTCCTCCCCGCCCTTTTATTGTATGCGCGATGATAACTGACGGATTCCCTTTGGTGAAAGGAACGGAAGTGAAAGCGTCAACGAGCTGTGTAAAGTTATGACCGTCAACCTCTCGGGCTTCCCAGCCGAATGCTTCCCATTTCTCAGCAAACGGCTCCAGGTCAAGGACGTTTTTCGTATATCCGAATCCCTGAAGCTTATTGTAATCAACGACAGCAATGAGGTTGTCGAGCTTGTGCTGTCTGGCAAACAGAACCGCTTCCCATGTGGATCCCTCGTCGCACTCACCGTCAGAAAGGATTGCGTACACTTTCCATTGTTTCCTGCGTTGTTTTCCGGCAAGAGCAACTCCTGCTGCCATTGCTAGCCCGTGACCAAGGGACCCCGCCGACGCTTCGATACCAAAACTCACATTCCTCGTGGAATGACCGGCGAGCAAGCCGCTGTCCATCTCATACCCATCTAACACCCGTCTGTCAAAAAACCCCCGCTGGGAAAGAACCGCGTACAATGCTTTCGCATCGTGTGCCTTGCTGAAAATCAAACGGTCTCGGTTGTCGTTGGAAGGATCTTTTGGAAATACGCGCATAACACGGAAATAGAGGGCAACCAGTATTTCGACACATGACAGCGCTCCTCCCGTGTGGGCGCTTTGAGCCCGGAAACTCATCATAAGAATTTGTTTTCGGATTTCTATAGCTATCTTTTTCAGTTGTCCTATGGACATATGTATCCTCTTTTTTCTGTCTTTTCCACTATATATGTTGGTCTGGACTTGGTCTCCTCTACAATCACCTGAATATATTTACCGATAATGGATAATGCCAGAAGATTCACTCCGCCGAAAAAAACTATACTCACCAATATGGTTACTGCTCCCTTTATCGGATTTCCAAAGAGAAAAAAGAAAAGAATATATATGATAATAAATAGAAAAGATAAAAATACCAATATCAATCCAAACCATATTAACAGATCAAGAGGAAGATAGGAAAACCCGAATACACTCCGTTGGGCGTGCTGGAAATATGATATGAGCGAGTATGAACTTTTCCCGTGTATCCTTTTTTTCCGTTCATACGGTATATAGGCTGTCGAGAAACCAACCCAAGCGCGAATCCCCCGGGCAAAACGGTATTTTTCGGGCAGATGCATCATGGCATTAACGACTCTCCTGGTATATAAGCCAAATCCGCTGCTATTAATCGGAATATTTACGTTTGAGATGATTCTCATAATTTTATAAAAAGCTTTTCGTAAAAACACGATAAGCATCGGATCTTCGAGCTTCGTATAAATACCTATAATGCTATCGTATCCCTCTTCCCATTTCTTGATAAATGTTGGCAGCAATTCTTCCGGCTCCTGAAGGTCGCAGGGGTACCAAATAACCGCATCGCCCTTAGTAAAATCAAAGCTGGCCTGAGAAGATGCTTCGGGGCCGAAATTTCTGGAAAGAAAAACACCTCTCACCGCACGATCTTTCTGTACCAGGCGATGAATTTCGATTCTTGTTTTATCAAGGCTGCCGTTATCGACAAATATGTATTCGAAATCATACTTTTTTATTCCACGAATGATCTTTCGCAGCCTGCGGTATGCCTCACCAACATTTTCTTCCTCGTTATAACAAGAAATGCCGATGGATATCAGTTGTTTTCTCATATTTTTTTTGTTCGCATGGATAAACGTTTCATTTCCGACCAGCTATATCCAAATACCATGAGGAGAGACATAATCGGATGGAGAAACCACGCGATATCAGGTTTTGATATAAATCCCTTCACGCTTATATATAAGGGTTGAATGATTGTTAGAGAAAATACTATAAATGCAGTTAAGTTGCGGCGGTCTTTGGGGGAATGGGAGTTATAGACTAAATATCTCCGTTTTCCCTTCAGGGTATCCGTAAAATACTTTTTTACCTCCACCCGCCTTATTACCTGATCCATAATATTCGGGCGGGAAACATGAATGATGCTGTTTTTTACGACGCCTACTGTATCATACCCCATACAAAGAAGCTCTCTATATCCGTCTGTATGGTAGAACGGCTTCCCTTTTCGGACCACTTTCCTAAAAACTTCAGCGCGTATCATACATCCATTATCTCCCATAACAGGCTGGTTATCTTCAGTGAACCGGACTATAGTATATTTTTGTGTATCTTTTATTATTTCCCCTTTATCATATTTCATCTGATCCATGCGGATTTTATCTGACTTTTTCAAATAGTACAGTGTCGGATCGGGGGATCCGATTAATGCAAAGTATTTCGTAAGAATATCATCAGACGGATCGTATCCATTGTGCATGGAAAACGTCGAAAAAACATCTTTTTCCTTAAAAGGAGCCACCATGTCAGTCAGCCAACTTGACGAAGTCATTATGTTGTCCGATTGTAAAATCAAAACGATGTCTTCCTTGATATATGATAAAGCCCGGTAATAACGACCTAATCCTTCATTCTGATCATTTATAAAAGATAATATCCGGGGGTGATATTGACGTGCGACGGCAAGCACCTTTTTATGGCTTCCTCCGTCCAATATATAATGCCGGAATAGCCCCTTATACCGTTGTTTGCGTACAGCCTCAAGACATCTGGTAAACACTGCGATGTTTGGATTAAACGTATTGGTGATAATTGCAATGGAAGGATTACTCATGGGTAGTGTGAATCTATAATTCATCTTTTTGTATGGTATTTTTCTGTTTCTTGTACCATGCATGCAATCGAAGCAGTGATTGATAAAAAGGCGTAAAAGTTATCTGTGGCATTTCATTTTTCAATCTCGTGATATCGCACGTATATTCATTTGCTAACTCCTTTTTCTTAACATAAATCATATGCTTTTCTTTCCCCAATCTCGTGATTGTTTTGGCAATCGTCATGAGATTAATCTTCTTTCCGGTTCCGATATTGTATGCTCTGTATGCAGGCTTATTTTTAATAAAATGATCAATTATGGGTGCCAAATCCTGAACATCCATATAGTCAAAATAGACATCCTGCTTCATCGTGATTGGTAACCCATGGATATATCTGCATAATGCATTTGAAATAAATCGGTGTTGATAATTTTCCCCCTCTCCAAAAATTCCAAAAATCCGAAGGTCTATCATGTTATCGGTTTGATGAATGTAGTTTGAACATATGTATTTATACAACCCGTATTCATCGTTGGGAATTTGCTTCCCAAAATCTTTTTCCTTGATGTTGACTATCGGATGCCTCTTGTCGTACACAGCGCCCGATCCGATATGAATCAACCGTTGATAATATTTTCTGCACCGAGCAAGATTAAAAAAAATACAGATATTATCATAAAACATACCTTTAACAAATAAATGAGGTCCGTTGCTTCCAACTACGGCGCAATGAATGACGATATCGACTTTATTTATTAAAAAATAGGATTGCACCTTCTTTTCATCAAGCAAATCTAATTGTCTGTGATTCGGAGTTAGTAATGTATATTTTTGAGAAAGGGCAGTTTTCAGATGTGTTCCAATAAATCCGGTGGAACCCGTAATGAGTATGTTCATAATCTTACAACCTGGCAAGTTTCTCCAGTCATCGTCCAGAAAAGCGTTTTTATTTTATCACAATCGATTTAGATTTTTTTCATATTCTATCTCTAAGAGATATGCAACTGGCACATACTACCTTCTATTATTGATTTATCCTTTGTGTTTAAGGATAATACCACTGTTACGTAATTTTATGTATTCCCGCGTTGCTGACTACATTATTGATTACATATACCGGCATGGAACCGACACTATTTTTACCGTTGCCGGAGGCGGAGCAATGTTTCTGAACGATGCGGTAGCACTGCATAAGAAAATCACATATATATGCAATCATCATGAACAGGCTTCCGCCATGGCAGCTGAAGCGTATGCAAAAACGAAGGGCCACATTGGCGCGGCTATGATCACCTCAGGACCCGGAAGCACGAATGCCATTACCGGCCTTATGGAGGCCTACCAAAATTCAATTCCTGTTATTTTCATCTCCAGCCAAACAAAAAAATCTCAAATGATTGCGTATTCAGGGATTACTGGATTAAGACAGTTTGGGATTCAGGAAGTGGACATTATTCCGGTCGTCAAACATCTCACTAAGTACGCAGCTATTGTGGAAAAACCGGAAGACGTACAATACCATTTAGATAAAGCCTATTATGTAGCTCTTTCCGGTCGCCCTGGGCCGGTATGGCTGGATATTCCTTCTGACGTGGCTTCTTCCTCATTACCCCAACACCGTACCATGTTTACGATTCCGCAACAGATGCACAATGGTGTAACAGATGAACACATTAAAAAAATTATTTCTTTGCTACGTAAATCAAAAAAACCTCTCATTATAGCCGGCGGCGGCATAAAACTGGCAAAAACAAGAAATGAATTCCGGGCGTTTATAAACAAATCAAAAATACCCGTCGTCTGTCCTGATATGGGTATTGATATTCTTGAATACGATAACCCATATTATGTCGGCCACGGAGGCACAAAAGGCGACCGCGCCGCCAATATCGTCATTCAACAGAGCGATCTTATCATATCTTTGGGGAGCCGCTTGGCAGTACCGTTTATCGGACACGAGTATGACACGTGGGCACCGAATGCCTATAAAATTGTTGTGGACATAGACGAAAGCGAACATAAGAAAAAGACGATTACTATAGATTTATTTATACACAGCGATGTCAAACAGTTCCTAAAAAAATTAAACGCGTGTCTAAACAAATCTTCTATTAAAGACACATGGATACATTATTGTCAGAATATTAAGAAATCATATGCTTTAAAATATGCAACAGTCTCAACTGATAAAACACAAGAGATAAATATGTATGATGCAATTCACGAAATTTCCAACCAATCCAAACCGAATGATGTTTTTATTACCGATGCAGGAATTACAGCCTATGTATCTACTCAGACAATAAAAATTAAAAAAGATCAAAGGCTGATTCTTCCGGGAGCCACTCTCACTATGGGATACAATCTGCCGGCAATAATTGGTGTTTGGGCAGCTGATCGCCATGCGCGGATAATCTGCATCACCGGAGATGGATCATTTCAGATGAATATCCACGAGTTGGCTGCTATTACGCACAATAAAATACCTGTAAAGATATTTATTATGAACAATCACGGGTATCTGGCTATTCGGACGACCCAAAAAATTTTTTTTAATAAGCGTTTGATCGGTGAAGGACCAGAAACCGGTGTCTCTTTCCCAAATACAGAAAAAATAGCCCAGGCGTATGGTTTGAAGTATTTCTGCATAGAATTCAAAAAGGACCTTCACAAAACTATTAAAAGGGTTTTAACCTGTAAAGGTGCAGTCATCTGTGATTGCATCCTGCCATATTGGCAGGACCACATTACCGTATCATCAAAAGAACTTGAAACCGGAAAAATTGTTTCTCTGCCGATAGATGATATGTATCCCTATCTATCCGATGAAGATAAATTGTCAATAAAATCTATTTAGAATTCACGTACGTCATTACCGGTACGATTGAGTCTTTTTATACCACACATATGTTTGTTGCAAACCCCTTCTCAATGAATGCGTATTTTTCCATCCCAACGCCCTTATTTTGTTATCATTCAGGTGCTGATATGGAATTTCACTTTTTGCTGAATTGAGAATTGTGTAGTGTATGTGCTTCTTTAGAATTTTTTCAGTGTTTTTTATCAAATCTAGGACAGAAAAATTATTGTCAGATGATATATTAAAAGCCTGACCTGCTGTTCTCTTCATATGCCGGATTAGAAATGCTGTAGCCAGAGCTATATCTTTAACATAAACATAATCCCGTATATATGTTCCATCGCTTCGAACCTCAAGTACGGAGTTTGTAATCAGCGCTTTACATATTCCGGGAATAATCCTATCAAAATGTATGTCTCCTTCTCCAAACACGTTGCCAAACCGCGTAACGATAACCGGTAATCCATATGTTTTTCCATACGTCTGGGCTATGAGATCCGTGCAGGATTTGGATACATCATATGGATGATCACCTTTCAGGGGGGATTCTTCCGTATACGGTTTGGTTGTCTTTCCGTATGCTTTGTCAGAAGAAGCTACAAGAATACCTTGTATACCGGCTGTACGCCTGCATGCCTCCAGCACATGCACAGTACCCATAATGTTTGTTTTAAAAACATCATAGGGATTATCATACGCTTCCTGGACTATCGGAAGAGCCGCCAGATGGATAACATACGTTGGACTAACTGACGCAAATACTGCTTCAACTTTTTCTCTTTTTGTTATATCTATAATTTGATAATTTGTTTTCTTGTCTAATGATTTCAGAAAAAAATACGATTTGCAGGGGTTTTGAATATCTATGACGGTAACGTCATATTTTTTTCGTACTAGCAGTTCTACGAGATGAGCCCCGATGAATCCTGCTCCGCCGGTAACCAGTACACGGAGGGGTTCTAATCGTTCCATATTTTCCAGGGAGGAGACTGTTCTTTCCATAGAGAGTTTAACCGCTCCACGTCTGCATAGGTGTCCATAGAATGCCAAAATCCTCTATGGATATACAGAGACAATTCACGTTTTTTTATGAGACGTTTCAATGCCTGGTGTTCCATTTCCCCCTTTTTAAGGTAATCGAAAAAACTATATTGGAAAATCATGAATCCGCCATTCACCCAATCCCGAAGCACCGGTTTTTCTATAAATTCAGTAATGACATTCCATCTATTGATATGAACTAATCCGTATTTGCTCCGGGGGTACACTCCCGTGATAGTACCTGTAGTTTTTTGTTTTTTATGAAATGAGACCAATTCCTTAACATCTATATCCCCCACACCGTCTCCGTAGGTAACCATAAAATCTTCATTGTTTGGAATATAATCCTTTATCCTTAGAATCCGTTCTCCGGGAAGAGTATCAAGTCCCGTGTCAACAAACGTAATTTTAAAATCATCAATGCGTTTCCCGTCGGTTGTATCTCTGTAAATTTTGGCATACCCTGTTTTTGTCGATAACGTAAAATCATGAATAAAATATTTCTGATTGAGGAAATAATCCTTTATATATTCACCCTTATATCCCAATGCAATGATAAAGTCATTACATCCGTAATGGGAATAGATTTTCATAATGTGCCAGAGGATCGGTTTGTTTCCAATAAAAACCATTGGTTTTGGCTTAAATTCTGTTTCCTCTTTCAGGCGATATCCTATTCCGCCGCACAGAATAACTGTTTTCATAATAATAATTTATTTATAACCTGAATTACGAAATAAATAAAGCTATTTTTTGTCATTCCGGACTTGCCTCGCCCGGCAAAGCCTTGGCGAAGTCGGGATCCGGAATCCAGAGAACAATTGCCTAGATTCCTGCTTTCGGGAGGAATGACAAGGTAGAACAGCCAAAAAAGTCATTCTCTATTTTGTAACTCAAGCTATTATAGCAAAATGGTGCATATTTTACGAAGGTACGTGCTACTTCATACAATTCCTAATTCTCAAAACAACATCGTTTGTTATATCAATGACCTTATGATCCGTAGAATCATAGTAAAATCCACGAATCTGATCAGAGTTGAATTTATTATTACACGAGTCTTTTTTAAGCAAATCAAGTGAATGATAATATCCAAATCCTTGACCTCCGTCTTCAAAATAGCCTTGCTCAAGCATTCCCCAAAATGACATATCATATATTAATTTTTTTGGAATTTTTCCTGTATCGTAAAAGAGAACCATAAATGTGAAACCGGGCCCCTGCTGGAGAGGCAGTCTCATGCCGGATACGCCATAAAAGCTTTCTGCGCTTCCCGTTGCATACAATACGGGTTTTTCGGGAAGATCCGGGTATATGACCCGGACAGACTGAAGCATATTCTTCCGCTCTTCTCCGATAATTTTCTGATGCCGTATATCGCGGATAATATATACACTTTGTTTATAGAGATACCCAACAGTAAATAAGGAAATACAGACTATAACTAATAATCGTAAATTTTTATTTTTATGACTTAATTCAACAATTGAGGCTATTAAGCCCGAGATTAATAATCCGCCGGCTGCTGCCGCGAAAGAAAAATATCGGGAATCGAGATATTCACCGTTTCGATTTACTAAAGAAAACGGAATAAACGACACTACAAGAAGCAGGAATGAAATCAGGATAGCAAAGCGGTATTTTTTCCCAAAAAATAAAACACTGCTCATTCCAATAAACAAAAGAAGCGTACACCAAAGACCGACAATGTCAGTCATCATCAACTCCTGCACCACATGAATATTTTCAATATGTATGAGGCGTTCATAGCGGGACGAAAAAACAATAGTAGATATAAAACGCATAACAGGAAGAGGAATAAATGTTTCACTGAAAGATATAAGGGGATACAGAAACGCATTTATTAGTATCCCTATCATCGGAGTTCCGCTTGATTCTGTTACTGCAAGCTGACTTTTCCATCCATGTATAAATATATCTGCAATCCGTACAATGATAATGAAAACAATGAATATAAAAAGACTTGTATATCGTATGAATTCATCTTTCAATCCACCCAGGTCCCGCTTAGGTGCAGTAAATATGGGAAGAAGAGGCATCCAGGCAATGCTTGATTCCTTAAAGTAGTATGAAATAACCGCGCAGACAATACACCATATTCTCTTCTTCTTCAAAGCAAGGACAATTGACAGAAGCATAAAAAAAAGCGAGGGAAGAGCGGTAAATGACGTTGCCAGCCATGATACCGACTGATGACTTGCATAGCACACAGCATAAGATAATCCAGCAACGGTTGCAAAGATATGGGGAATGCCAAGAAGTCGTGCTATTTTACGAACCAATAATCCATTTATACTATGAACAAAAAGTGCAAATACTGCCCAGGGCAGAACATTCGTGCCGAACATATGAAACAATGAATACTTGAGAACAGTGGAAAACGGACGATTTAAACCAACCAGAAGCAGGTGCAACGGAAATACTGACAATTCGACCTCGATTCCTCCAATCTTCGCAAGTCCCAATGAAACCCATTCATCCTGCTGGTAAAACGTAAATGGGAGATCGCGAAATGCGAAGAGGGCAAAACCTATGATAAGAAGCATTTCAAATACAGATACTATGGTATAAGGTTTTTTCCTCATATATACATGCAGAGATTAGAATCAATAACAAAACCTGATGGTTTGTCACGTCATTGCGAGCGAAACGAAGTAAAGCGAAGCAATCTTTAGAATTATAGAGATTGCTTCGTCGTTGCACTCCTCGCAATGACAATAAATGAGGTTTTGATACTAATTCTAATTAATACATCTCATGTCAATTTCTTTCCTGATATCGCCTGTGATATCGATAAGTTTTCTTTCATTTCCGAAATAGTATAATCCGATAACCTGATCTGTCCGTAAAGCGCGATCTTTATGAAAAAGATTACAAAGCGACTCCTTTTGCCAAAAATACCCAAATCCCTCTCCACCGATTTCCTTATACCCTTCTTCTAAAAACCGGCTTAAATATTTTTCACGGATGAGTTGTCTGGGAATCTCATTCCTTTCTCTGAATGCCATCATGATCATAAATCCTGTCCCATATTGAAAGGGAACGACATTATTCTGGTAGAAAAAATTTCTATCCCCGGAAATATAGAAAATCGGTTTCTCAGAGAGCATCGGCACGATACGATTCATGTCTACAATCAGCTTCTGTATATCCATTGAATAAAGAACATTCTCATAGACATCCCTCTGAACAAAACTGATCTGTTTCCAGTAAAAAAACAATAATATAAATGCTACAATACATATCGACGGCATGACGCCAAAGAACCGCCGAAGAATAACAGAGACGTATTCCACACCCACCCCGAATATGAGTCCGAACCCGAAAATAGAATAATAGAGATACCGTGATTCTAAAAAGGAAGAATTCCTTTCAGGAAGATACATTGCCATCGGTAAGAATGATAAGACATACCAGAGAAGTCCGAATACTAAAAGTCTCCTCCTCTGTTTCATTTTTAAGTAAACGAGTAAAAACCCCCCAATAAGAATAAAAGAAAGAAGTGTTGATATCATATCGGACAGTATGGTCACGACGATGATATCCTTATTTGCCGCAACCCCCAGGAATTGATAGAGAAACACGCCAAAATGTTCACTTGTGCGAAAGAGGGTTCGGGGAGATATCATCATATGGGAAATGCTGATGAACGGGTACCAAACGCTGTTGAATATAATTCTGATAAGAATCTGTGTTGCTGTTGCCATTTCTGCAATGCTTTTAAACTGAAATAGGAGATACATGTTCCACGCAACAAAAAAAATAAATAACGCAAAAATTCCTGCATATTTTCTAAAAAACCGTAAAATGTCTATTTTATTCTTGGAAAAAAAATACGGAGAAAACAAAAGGAGCGGCAAAACGAAAATACAGCTGTTTTTGAAAAGAAACGCAATATAGAGAAATACAAAAGAAAGAAGGATGAGAACTTTCTTTCCGACGGCGAGAGTGGGCGGACGGATGATAAATGCCAGATACACCATCGTGCTACTTAAAGTTGTCTGTACGACTGCACCAAACCATGAGATTGCCTGCTGACCGGAAGTTGGCACGGCAACTGACAAGATGCAAAGAAGTGACAAGAGAGAGTTTTTTGTCATTTTTTTGACTACAAAATAGGCAAGAATGATATTTATCGATCCGACAGCATAGCCAAATATCACAAAAGGAGTCGCGTTTCCCGGAAAATAGTAGAAAAATACGTTATTTATCAGAGACCCGATAAACCGGAACCTTCCAGTAACCTGCAGGAGAATATTAGGACTGATGCCGGCAAATAATCCATTTGCAAATACGCTTCCCATCTGTGTCCATTCGTCATTCAAAAAATATATGCGCGGCAAATCCTTAAATGCGATAGCGAATGCAAAAAGAGATAGCGCAATTGAGGCGAATGGAATTATTTTTTGAAATTTTTTAGTTATCCGATTTTTTCTCATAATTTCCTATCACGCACGAATGAAACATAATACGAAATACGTGGGTATCTCATTATCTTTCTGAACAGCAATTCATCCGACATGCTCCTTATGTGTGCCTGTATGTAGCGTCTCATTTGTAGCGTTTTTTTACAATTTCGTATATTCCACAGTATCGCTTTTATAATAGACCAGCTAAACTGCAACCTTCCCCGAAGAAATGAATATAAAGCAAAACCAATACATAAAAACACATGAATCGGCACTATCATAAGAAGCGCTTTGATCCCAAGATTCTTAAGGTAGGAACTGATCCGATTTTTAAATGAGTGGTACTGAATAAATGCGCTGTTCATGGAGCTACTGGTTGCTCCCATTTTATGAAACACAACGGACGCGTGCACATAGATAATGCTGTATCCTGACAGCCAGATGCGGTGGCATAGATCTGTCTCCTCAAAATAGGCAAAATATGATGGGTCAAAAACATTTCCATCAACTAAAACAGCATCCAAAACCTGTTTCCTAAATAGCATGCATGCTCCTTTGGCTGTATAAAGGCAGATTCTTCTGTCAAATTTTTTTATATCTTTTTGTCCGAATCCGTAATGATATAAAAATCCCGTTGGTGTAAGAAATGCTCCGATGCTGTCCAGCGTATCCGGTTTGTCCATAAGCAAAATTTTGCTTTGTGCTCCGCCAACTGATGCATCTTCTGCCATCTCTTTCACAAGCTCCGACAAAAATGCTTCCGTAACTTTTACGTCATTATTCAAAAATAAGATATATTCCCCTTTTGTCTTTTGGTATCCGATGTTATTGGCATTGGAGAATCCCACGTTTTCACTATTTTGAATGATGGTAGTCTTTGGATAGTGCTTTTTGACCCACTCGCATGATATATCATCGGAATTGTTGTCAACGAAAATAATTTCAAACTGCTTATAGTCCTGTGTATGCAAAGACGTAAAACAGCCATGAAGCCATTTCATGCCATTCCAGTTTACGATAACAATGGAGACCAATCCCTTTTTCATGCAAATCTCCCCCTTATATATCCCAGAAAAAGCGCGGTGGTTTCCATGATTTTCATGACGAGCATACCTACTCCGATTGCTGGTTGTTTGAAGAGCCGATCTGAATCGGAAAAAAACAAGGATAAGCGGGAGAATAGATTTGCCTGCCGCAGGCTTATGAAACGGTTTTCTGTCTTCCGGCTATACGCATACATACGCTTACCATAGTAATATTTCTTTTTCAAAAGAGCCCATAAAGAAATGTTGTCTTCGTTATGGATGATATACGCAGATATTCTTCCTATCGCAGCATGTCCATATGATGCTTTCAGTTTTTGAGGGAGATCAAAATCTTCCGGGCCTGTAAGCGTCTCGTCATATCCGCCAAGACGGATAAATGCGCTTCTTTTATAGAACCGGGCTGCCTCAATCCATTCCACTCCTTCATAATACGTCCTTTCTAATGCTTTGCACTTAGCTAAAAAATTCTTGCCTTTTGACTTCTCCGGGATAACCATTGCCTGGTAGGGAGCGGTTCCTTTTTGGGATTTTTGCATTGCTTCTACACACTCCTCTATGACTTTTGGTGTCAGTTCCATATCCGCATCAATAAAAACAAAATACGTTCCCGTTGCTTTTGAGACTCCGAAATTCCGTTGGGCAGACCGTTCCGGACCTTTATCATAGACTCGCGCACCCAGCTTTTTCGCAATTGCCTTTGTCGCGTCCGTTGAGGCATTATCTACGACAACTGTCTCTACATGAGCATATGTTTGCTTATGGACGCTGCGTATGCAAGCCCTGATATGGGACTCCTCATTCCTAGCAGGAATAATAACGGAAACCACGCATTTATCTCTCATAATCTGTAGCATAGGCGCTTTTTTGCTTAAACAGAATATCAACAGAAGTTATCTTTCCTTCTTCTTCATATTGCCGCCCGATACGTTCAATAATAAACGGATGTCGAAAATGTGTTAGATAAGAAATGACTTTTCCCAAATCCCCGGAATTCGGCCTGTGCAAACTGGCTTCTATCAATACATAACGGCATTTCTTCAGCGTCTGTTTAGCTGATATGAGAACGGTGTATTCGCTTCCTTCGGTATCGATTTTCAATAGGTCGATAATGTTGGTCTTTCTTACACAATCAATATCATCTAATCTCATTCCCGGAACAACCTCAATCCTATCCTTATCTGAATAGGGAAAAAAAGATGACAGAAGCGTTGTTTGGGGAATATGCATCTTCATGGTTTTCGAAATCCCTACTGCCAGATGAACGGATGAAGGATCATTTTTTTTCAGGAACCTGTATGCTTCTTCTATCGGTTCGACACTGCAAACATGCTTGGCAGAGAGGTAGCTATAAGAAAAAAAATTAAACTGACCGATATTCGCGCCAATATCTATAATCGTACTCCCTTTTTTTATATATCCTTCCATAAACGCATTATCCACGTAAACGCTCTGAAGAAAGGAAATTCCGAATTGGTCGTTAAAGTGATAGGTTCGTCCGAAGATGTGTATCTTTCCCGATATCGGCATATTGATGATCTTTTTTATGGATAGCACCACAAGGAGATAGTATTTTTTTAGGAGAAACTCTAATTTTAGAGTATCAGGAAGGTGAAGCAGACAAAACTGCCAATCAAGTTCCAAAGAACGAAAAATAAACCACCATATCATTTTCATAACTCGTGTTTACTTCTGACAGGCCTCTCCCCGGCTCGGTTTATCATCTCAGGTGATATAATCTGATTTCTCCTATAGATTACCACAACGCTCCCGTCACTTGGTACTATCACTTCACCGATTGCTTGGTATGCATGGGGATAAACATCCAAAATTTCATGAAAACAACCAGAAGATACCCCGTCAACAGGTGATGATACGTTTCTGGCAATAATGTAATCTTTATTTAAAAAATCCATCATATTGAACGTTCCAATGCTGGATACATAGGAAAAAAGAAATACTCCGTTTGTCAAATAGTGTTCAATGGAATAGAGTGCATTAGTCAGAGGCTCATGGACAATCAAGACCGACACCTTTGTTGGCTTCTCCCTGCTGTCTTTTGCAATTATTGACACGACACTGTTTGCGTGAATATACTCTTTTACCGGAGGCCAGACCATGGATGTAAGATAAATCCTTCGCGGATGCTGGATAAAAGAAGGGAGAACGATATCCTTGAGCCCCTGTTTTCCCATAATTCCTATCCCCCACAGACACCCGAAATAACTCATGACACTGAATGTGCTTATGAGAATAAATAGCGTCCAATAAAGACGAGGAGCTTTAATGCCTGTCAGCCAAATCCCGGAAAGCACGGCGATAATCGGATAAAGAGGAACAATAAACCGATCATCTTTCCACAAAAACGCCGCGGAAAAAACAATGTACGGAATCATGAAACTTAGGAGCAATCCGCCGTATTTTGTAATCCGGAAAAAACAGAACCCGCATCCCAGGAGGAACAACATAAAATAGAAAACTGTATTTTGGGAAATAATGTTTAGGTAGTACACGAGCGTTTTGACAGACCAGGGATTTGCGTATTCAATCCCTTTGTATGCTGTTACCCATGCCGAGCTGTTTATACTGTTCCTTCGAACATAATCGAAAAACAGAGAAATATTGGGAATGTAATAAAGAAACAAGGACAACATAACTGATAGAATTATGAAAATAAATGCATTTGATAACCGAATTATCTTTTGACTTTTTCTTTCTTTTTTCCATGAAACAACAAGGATAGACAATTCCCATAGTATTGCTCCTGAAATGAATATCGGTGCTACCCATCGCGTCAGGGATCCTCCAACAAACATAAGGGCTGCATAAACGCTCATCCGTCTGTTTAAAAATCCGTTACTTTTTAAAAGAAACAGCATCGATAAGGAAACCCACATGGTTGTTGCCGTTTCAGAATAAGCAAAATGCATATAAAAGAGAGGAAATCCCATTCCTGCAAAAATCAGAGAGGCAAGAACAGCGCTTCGCGTATTACCAAATTCTTTTACAATAAAGTAGATAGCCAAAAGTGTCACGATAAAGTATATTCCGTTTACAAGAAGAGAGACAAAATAGCTTTGTTCCGGCCCGGTGATCGTAAGGACGATTGCACTTATGAGAGGATAGAGCGGTTGCCTGTAGTCACTGGCCTTCATAAGTCTCGCCCATAGATCCGGAGAAGGAGACCGCAGTAGAGAGTAAAATGTTCTGGATAATCCCACGTAATGGTGCTCGTCCCACTGCGGATACTGTCTGGTTTTTGAAATATATAGCATGTGACCGATAAAAATTCCTATGCATATGAAAGTCAGAAACAGTGTAGGAATATCACTCTTGGCTATCAATCTCATTTTTTTAATAATCATACATATCAGCGAATCATTACTGTTCGTTGTATTGAAGTATCGCAAATGCCGATAGAATGCTGATAATGACAAGTGTGGCATACGTGGCAACAATTCCAATCCGTTTGCTCCAGTTTCCTTTAATAAATACCGGAAGACTGATACACGCGCATAAAAAAAGCCACATCCGATGAATAACAAATGAAAAACCAAAAACCGGAACCCAAACCATTTCAAAAAGGGATAATCCTAAAAGCGTTAAAACAGGGCACATAATATGCGGTATTTTACCGATTCCTTCTTTCAAAAAGACAGCAAATGAAACCGCAAAAAACGGATAGAACGGATACCGGTACCATCCGTGACCCAATTCGCTGGGTATTGCAAAAAGAAACACCAGAAGATAGGACAGAAATCCAACGATGATGCCAATGTGTCTTTTGTAGTTAGCGGATATTACGACAAAAAGAACGATCCATCCCATATAAACCCATCCGTCAAGAAACGATCTGTCTGTAAGAAGCGGATCCTGAAATATTTTAAAGAAACTTCCGAAGCTTAATTGATATCGGTTCAGCTGAAGTTTCCATAATCCAAAAAAAACTTCTCTTCCGTATGCCATTCCATAGAAACAAAAAGCGGTAATACTCAATGCCGCCATGGCAATGACACCGAATCCTTCTTTCTTCTTCTTATGAGAAAAAAAATACAGTGCAGAGGCAAGCGGCGCGGATATCCATGGAACTTTCGAAAGAGGTAATAAAAAAGAGAGGATAAAAACTAAAATGAGATACGTCTTATTTTTTTTGTCCACATACAATTTTGCCAAACCAAGACTTGTAAGAAATAACGGTATAAAAAAATTTTCATTCTGTAAAATGCGTGATCCGATAGCTATAGACGGAAATATAGAGTAAATTCCCGCACTTATAATCCCTGTTGTTGATCCATAAAAACTTGCAGCAAAGAAAAATACCGCAGCAATACTAAATATACCAAGGACAAAAGCAAGCGGACGAATGGTTGGAATTTCCACATCATCAAAATCCCGAACCCCGAATAGCATATTGGACATGCCAGCAATCAGACCGAAAAAGGGCGGATGCTCAAGATAAGGGCGCACAAGACGAAAAAGTGTATGATCAGGATTCTGATAAAAGGTTACATCTTTATATTGAGGATGCGGAGACCACGAAACAGGCACGCCTTCGGTAAGCAAACTTATTCCTAAATAGGACCATGCAAATTCATCAAACGTCGCACCTTCCCTGGGCCATATGTAAAGGTTTTTGTAACGTAACAGTCCGCCGATTGTTAAAATCAGTAACAATATCAAAATAACAGATAATTTTTTCATAAGACTTGCCTGACTGCCTCTTTTAAAAACGCATCACTTTTTTTCCCTGCATCGGTCCACGTCAACGATTCAGCCCATGTATGAGCATTTGTTTGGTATTTTTTATATATCTCTCTATCCTGATACAGATGTAGCGAAGCACGGGCTAACTCTATAGGTGAATTATCAGTAATAACAATTCCGGTATGTCCGTCACGTACGACATCACGAAGTCCGGCAACGTTATAAACAACCGATGGAGTATATAAAAAGCCTGCTTCTAATACTACCAATCCCCACCCTTCTTTTACCGAAGCATGTAACAGAATATGCGCTTTCGCCATTCGTATAAGTTTTTCTTTTTCATTCAACTTACCAAACCATGTTACTTTTTCATATATACCGTATTCACGGATCATCGATACAATTTTTTTTACATATCGATCTTCTCCGCCGCCTACAATCCATAATTTGGCTAAGGGTAATTCTTTTTGAACAAATGCGAACGCTTTTACCACTTCTTCTATGCCTTTCATTTTTACCACACGGCTAACGAAAATGAATGTCGGTACTTTTTCTTTTTTTACATGAACTTGTAACGCTATGTGGCGGGTAAAATTCGGAATCGGACAATGAATGACCGTGATTTGATTCCGTTTGATTCCCCGCTCCATAAGCTCATGACCGGTAGATTCTGCATCTGTCCAAAACAATTTCTTGCGATATAACCGAAGATACCATTCTTCCATATGCTTCCCGATCCAGGATATGGGAGGGTTATACATAAAATTCCATATGTCCCCAGCGATTTCATGTATAAATACAATGATCGGTTTACTGGTACATAAAGGAGAAAAAAAAGGAATTCCATGAACCTCATCAACTATCAAATCATATTCATGGCTATGGAGAAGCAGATAGAATGGTGCAAGAAGATAAACAGTCTGTGACCCTGCCTGACGAAGGATACGTACATTATCAATCAGTTCCTCTTTTTTGGCTCCTTTATATCCGGAAGTGAACCATGTTACTTTGTGTCCCGCGTGAACCCACCATTTTGCATATTCCATCGTGACTGCTTCAGCTCCCCCGCTTTTCGGATGTCTGGTATCTCTCCAATTGAGTATTAATATACGCATACATTATCCTATGTTTATTCTGAAATTTAATTCCGGATCAAACCTCCATTTACGTTTATTAGTATTATCATAATAATGGAGAATATAAAGACGATAAAAAACCGCAAGTGTGTCCTGCAACATATTTTTCACGGTATATATAACCTTTTTGGATGTAATACTTGATTGTACGTTTGCAAAATCCAGTTCAACCGGAGCTTCATATATGCGTGTATAGCCTAAATAATAGGAAACAGCCAGCATTTCAATATCAAAAGCGAACTGTTTTACCAGAAGTCTTGGAAGGACATCTTCCAGAAGCTTCCTTTTATATATTTTCATCCCGACCTGCGTATCAGTGATATTAAGTCCAAAAAGAATTCTAACTATCTTCTGATACACCCACGAATAGATCTTCCTAACCCAAGGGTAGATAATTTTCGAACCAGGATGACGTTTGCTTCCGATCACGATATCTGCTTTTTGGTATAAAAATTGTGTAATCATAAGCGGTAATGCGGATACGTTCAGATCTCCTCCGGCATCCATAAAACCGATGACATCCCCTGTTGCATGCGCAAATCCATATCTGACAGCATACCCTTTCCCGTGATTTGTTTTATACCCTGCAATAATTATCCGTTTGTCCTTTATTTTCTGTATTTCTTCCCTGCTGTTGTCTAGCTCCCCGTCTATTACCGGTATTATCTCAAAAGGGACGGAAAGAGTTGATAAAGCCTTAATAGCTGATTGGATGTCCCGTTTAATCGTGTGCTCTTGCTTATATACGGGAATGATGAGAGAAAATTTCTTCATGCTGATTGTATTGAAGACGTCTTACTATACATATAGTAAAGAAATGCAGATACCGCAAATAAGAAGGTCACTCCGATATTTACGGAAATAACCTCCATAATGGAATGATGGAAAAATGAAATAAAAACGATCTGAGTTATTGCAGCACAGACCGTTATAAACCATATAGAAAGTCTATTGATCGCAAGGCAGGCCAGAACAAAAACATTTCCCAACGAATACAGTGAAATAAAAGACGCAAAATAACCCAGGTATAAAGCTGCACCGCTGTAAGATGAACCAAAAAGAAGATGAATTACTAACGCGGGTTTAATAAAGTAGATGAATGTGATTCCTATAGAAATAGCACACACTAATCCAAGTGCTACAACAAAGATTTTTCCTATTGGTTCTTTTTTTACCGATCGTTCAGACAAAACCGGAAATAAAACAGTCACAATAGCACTTGATGCGTAGAATATTACTTTCCCGAGAGTTGCAATTGCTGAATATAATCCTGCTTCCTGCGGAGTGAGAAAATGCCTGACCAGTACTATATCCATTGAATACAGCGATGTAAGCCCTAAAAGACTGATAAATGTGGGAATGCTGAATAAAATCAGAGATTTTTTGGTAAGCGGAAACGGCTTACGTGCAGCGGTAAAAATAAATCTCATTGGAAAATACAAAAGTCCTAATGTTATAAAAGCAGCCAGACCGGTACCTATCATGGTCCATTCTACCCCGAACCAGGCAAGAGGCGTACTGATAGAGAACTTTAAAAACATTCCTACACTGCTAAACACAGAGACCCACAAAAAAAGCTGAAAACCCTGCAATACGCTCAGATTTACTGCTGTAAAAATTGAAACTACGAAAATGAGAAATATCCAAAGCAGAGACCTGGGAGTAGTAAGATTAAGAAATGATCCCAACAGAGGAATCAGCATGATAAATACTATGCATGAAATGCAGGTTATTTTCACAAGAATTTTCACCATTCGAAAGTAAAGGTCTTTTGCCTCACCCCGTGCATTGCCGGCCTTACACTCTGAAAAATATTTTGTAAGTACGGTTTGAAGTACTACCATTGGGACGCCAAAGATATAAAGAAGCGATATGAGGGAGGATAATTCTCCGTATCCCACTGGTCCGAGTATGCGTCCTGCGAACAAATGATAAAGGTAGGATCCGATATTTGAAATCATGCTCCCTACAAAAACAATCGCACTCCCCCGCATGAGCGTATTGGAGGTAATTTTCGTAAGTAATTTGTGCATATACTTGTCTTATACAGAATACGTTCATTCATCTTGTCATTGCGACCCCGCCTTTGGCGGGGGAAGCAATCTTTATAATAAAGATCGCTTCGTCTCCCGACGTAACGTCGGGATCCTCGCGATGACAGAGTGCGTAAGTTATGATATACAATAAGTTCGTTCTCATCTTTTTGTTAAACTCTGTTTTTGATGAGCGTCCATAAAGCTACCACTCCGTCAATCCACGTTAACTTTTTCCCTTCTTCGAATTTCCTGCCGAAGTATGATATGGGGACTTCATATATCTGATATCCTTTTTTTAGTATTTTTGCGGTAAATTCCGGCTCAAAATCAAATCGTTTCGCCTTCAGTGTCATTCCGTCAATAACTTTTCTTCTGAATACTTTGTATCCGGTCTCCATATCGGTAATGTTCGTATTATAAAGAATATTGGTTATAAAAGTTACAAATTTATTCCCCAATGCATACATATACATTGTAGAAAGATGAGGTCCCAAAAATCGCGACCCATAGACGACATCAACATGCGGATTATCAAATGGAGACAGAAGCGTTTCATAATCTTTGGGGTTGTATTCAAGGTCTGCATCTTGAATAAGAACAAGATCTCCACTGGCGTACTTTAGACCTTCAATGATCGCGCTTCCTTTCCCTTCGTTATGTATTTTATAAATAATCCTGTTTATCTTCTGCCATTTTTTCAACAACATCGGCGTCTTATCTGATGACCCATCATCAACAACAATCACCTCCTTCACCCATCCGGGCTTTTTCCAGGATTCAACAGCCCCCAAAATGGCGTCAACAGTTCTCTCTTCGTTATAGACCGGGATAATTATAGATAATTTGTTCATGCTACAAACCATCCTCTCAAAAACAAAGCCGATAAAATAATCTGAAGGATAACAAACAACAGTACAATGCTGTATTGTAAAGACCGATTATCCAATTTACCGAGTATCAAAAAAAGAGGAAACGCAGAAAGAATATATCGGGGCATGGAAGATAACGTGCCCGTTAAAGTCGGAAGTGTTATCACCAGAAAACTGTACATAAGGTCAGACCATGACGTCTTCATTTTCCATCCTAACCACAAGACGCAATAACCAAACAGTGTTGCGATTAATTCTACTATAGATATGAAATAGGAAACCGGTGTCGGCTGGAGAAACGCAGTAAACAGAATCTTTAAATACCGCCACACAACCTGAGGCAATATGATAATACCATCGGTGCGATTGGCTCCGAAGAGAGGCTGCATGTGGAAAAAATATAACGGATCACCTTTTGCTACGTATAAATATGTCATATACACAATAAGTCCCATAGGAATACATAAGATCGAAACAATGTCGCGGAGCAATATTTTTTTGGGCTTCTGACTAATATATTCAATTGCTGCATAAAACAATAATAACGCTCCAAATAGTTTTGTGGCGCTTGCTAACGCTCCAAATATTCCCGCCCACATCCATAATTTTCTTTTTGAAAATACATACACGAGCACGGAAAGAAGAAAAAATAATCCTTCTGTATACACTGCACAGAAAAAAAAGCTTGTTGGAAAGGTAATTAAAAAAACTACTGTCCACAAAGCGGTATGTTTATTTGTTCCGTATACATAGGAATGGAAAATAAGAACACCGATACTATATGAGGCCAATGAAATATATGTTCCTATTATCCAATATGGTACATCAAATAATTTTCTAAACGATGAGATAAGTATGGGGTAAAACGGGAAGAAAGCTTCGCTTAAATGAAAATATCCATATTCGGCTATACGTAAATAATAAATACCGTCATGGTTTGCCCACGGACTGGGTCCGTTATATCCTATATGTAACGGCACCATAGAGGAATATCTCTCGACGATATACAATGCTATCCGCCAAATCATCAATAACAAAATGACATTCCTGCTAATTTCCCAAAACTTTCTCATACGATCGCAGTGTTGCTTTTGCTGTACGTTGCCAGGAAAATGTATGCATCCATGTGTGCCCGCGCTGAATTAATGTATTCCGTTCATCCATCGTAAAAAGTAAAATCCTTTTCATACCGTCCGCAATAGAATGATAATCGTTCGGATCGACCATGATTGACGGTCCTGCAATTTCCGACAGACTGGAAGAAGAGCTGCAGACAACCGGACACCCCAAAGACATAGCTTCAAGCACAGGAAGCCCGAATCCTTCATACAATGATGGTTGAATAAGCGCTTGGGCATGAATATAGAGTGAGACAAGAATTTCATCGTCCACATATCCTGTTTTTATAACCTGCTTTGCGATGCCAAGTTCTGATATCATTGCCATAATTTCCCGTGTCTGAATAAGCGATTGATCTAAAAATGCCTTTCCGACCAGAACGAGTTGGATGAACGACGGATAATCCTTAATACATGATGAGAATGCTTTTAGAAGACCGGGAATATTTTTATTCCAATTAACGTCACCAACATAGAGCACATATGTGTTTTTTATCCCATACTGTTTTTTAATCAACTCAAATTTCTTTGATAAAATATTTTTTTGCAGGGAAGGAGCCAGATAAATAACATCAATATCATCTTTGCCAACGCCGATACATTTTTCAATATCTCTCTTTGAACATTCGGAGTCTGTTATGATTCTCTGTTTTCTTTTCAATGAATATTTTTGAATCTCCCATTTGATGCTTCCCCGCAGTCCTTTTGGAAAATGCGCAGGATATACGATCGGAATAAGATCGTGAACGGTTACCACAGTAGGTTTTGGAGAGCATATCGGAAGCGTCAAAAAGAACGGGTCAAAATAAGGGTAATGGATAATATCGGTTTGACGCGGAATCTGTTCTCTGTGGTGAAACAGATAATACGTATGACGGGATTCGTACGTTTCCAATGCTTTTACGAGATTTTTGGTATACCCGCCTATTCCGCGGTTAGTGTGGCCTCCATAAAAAGGAGATGTGTCTATGGCGATTCTCATATACCCCAAGTATACCCCATAAAGTAAGCCAAACCAACACAAGAATGGATAACGTATCTGCGAATTTTCTCATGAGCGTCCGGGAAAACACGACGCGTACGCGGTGTTCTCCTGAAGGAACAAAAAATCGTATTGTTCCGTCAATCTGATATTCTATCCCAATACTCTGATTATCTACCCTGACTGCCCATCCCGGAAAATAAAGAATCGGAATATCCACTTGGGCACCTGTTTCAGAAGCAACAATGAACTGTTTATCTAGATAGCTATTTTTGGAAAAACTTCCCTTAACTTTTCCATTTACTACTCTCAGCAGATATTCTGAACGTTTGTTCTTCCAGCCGGTCCAGATAGTCGAAAAACTATTCCCCATGGATGATGTACCGTCAGTAAAATTTTTCCTCGACATATAATAGTAACCGTCACGCGGTGAATATACTACGGGGCGGGTATATGAATAGGAAAAAATAACTGATAGAAAAATAATGATAATTGATGCGATGCGCATACGAAAATGATAGGAAACATATGCTCCCGTAAACGCAGTAGCAGGTATCACAAATGAAAGGAAACGCCAAGGATATTGAACATACTGAAGAAATGGTATGTACTTCCACAAAAGAAATGTCCATGAAAGCGTAAAAATAACGGCGAATATGCATACCATGGCAACGTACCGATAAAACCGGTTTATTTCTTTACCTTTTTCTTTTACACTAACAAAAATGGACATAAAAAAAATTAAAAGCGGTACGATACCGATTTGTAGAGACATTTTATTTCCGCTAAACATCTGACCGGACAGCGCTGTTCCCCAGGAAGGAATGATAAGTTCATATGCCTCAGCAAAATGTTCTTGAACTTGTACCGTATTCAATCCGACTACATAGACACTCTCCGCAATTGCAGGAATCCAGAAATAGGAAGATAATAAAATCCCGATGAGAATACCGATTGTATACCGTTTATTCCGCAAAAGAGCAACTCCGAAAAGAAACGGTATAAAAAGCATTGCCAGTATATTATGGCTGAGCACCAATCCTGCGATAGCAAACGAAAATGGTATGAACATCCCGTATTCACAGAACATTAATCCGGCAAACACAAACGCAATTGCCCATACCTCACCCACAGAACCTCTTACATAAAGATCGACGAACCAGTACGGTACGAATGCTGCCGATATGGCTCCGACCGTTGCTGCTTTTACATGAAACAGCTTCTTGAGCCACAGAAATGAAAAAATTCCTGATGAAATATACCCAAATGCCAGGCTGATCTTAAATGCATCAACCGCATGAAATCCTATCCGTTGGATGATTGCTCCTATGTAGTTTGGAAGCGGGTAATGAAAAAGAAAAATGGGGATTCCGTATCCGCTGTTCATGTTCGGTGCCCATCGGGGAATCAGGTAACCTTCTGAAATCATGCGGTAAAATTCAATAAAACGGATGATGTGATATTCGCCGTCATGAGTCGGAATATATTCTTTTCGAAAAAAGGGGGAACTCGCAAAAACAGTAAAAAGAAAAACAATGAAAATTCCGAATACTATTTTTCTATTTTTCATATCAGCGTTCTTTTATCCGCTCCTCAACTGTAAGGGTGCCAAATGAAGCCGAAGTTTGTAGGGTACCCCAATGTTCAACCGTATTTTTATGCCAATCAAATTGAAAACGCGGATTTGATATGTCTTTTTGTATAATAACATAGAGTAGTTCATCGTGCTCTTCATCCGGCAGGATATAATTGTGTTTTGTTCCGTAATACCAAAAAAGATATTCCCATCCGCTTTGCCAGAAATACGGTATGGTGTAAGACTGAAAATAAAATTGTCTGCCTTGAGCTTTTTTATAAATATATTCAATAGTGCCTAATTGATCCTGATAATGAAGGTCGGGTTGTGTGGATTGAAAAAAAATCCGTTTATTCGTCGGAAGATTCATAAACCAAAGCGATACGTTTGAAAAGATAATGAGAAGAAAAACGAAAATACCAAGAGATGCACTAAATTTTTCGTAAATAACGTAAACTGCATACGCCATGCCAAGAAGCAGTCCTACTGCAAGAAAAACATACAGTTGAACAAGTGCTCCATGACGAAGAATAATCAGTATGATATTCGGAATAAGCAGCCATAGCAAAAGAAGATGAAGATATTGACTTTTCTTACTGCGAATGAACAGAATCGTAAAAATACTTGCCAGAATAGCTATGGTTATTATTGTGTTTGGTAAACCCAGTACATCCATGGATGAATCAATAAACGTAGACGTAACTGAGTTAAACGACTGTGAAAATGACGTGTAATATCCTTTCACGCCGGTACACAATGCAAAAAGGCTTTTGGAAATAAGAAATTTGTGTCTTATGTCAAACAACGCGAAATTACCTACGGAAAACAATATCGCGGTACACAAAGAAATAATGATGATGGGAATTATTTTTGATCGACGAATAATCTTTTTATAATAACAAATAAAAATTCCCAAACCGGTTGCAGCAACTAAAAGAAAATTAATGAACTCCGATTGCCCCATGAGACCATATGAGATGGCCGCTCCTGGGAGGTACCATTTTCTTCCTTTCAGAAACTTTATCAGAAAAAGAAAAAATAGTGCCGAAAGCGGAATAGTAAGGGGTTGTCCGGATAACCAACGGGAATAGGATATAGCTCCGTATGAAACCGTATAAAGAGATGCACTTATATACGCTATTTTACTATTGCCCGTTATTTCAAGCGCAACCAAATAGATGAGAAATACGGTAAGACTTTGTATGAGTGTAAAAAAAAGCGCAACGATGTACGGATCTCCGCCTGAGAAAAAAAACGGAATAACGGCTAAATAATAATAAATCGGTCCGTGAAATACTCCCCCTATATCGGTTTTCGGACCTATAAGAGTGTATTTATGAGAAACAACGATGTCACGGATAATTTTAAAATCATTCCCCTGTTCCGGCCCGAAAAAGAGGTTATCAGGAAATAAATACGATCGTAAAAAAAAACCTAAAACAGCAAGTCCTGTGAGAATAAGAAGAATTTTTTTATTCACGCGTTTTTATAAATGTTATAATTTTTATAATAATTATAAACGTTATAACAAATCCATAGAACAACCGGAATAATGGTCAGTACAATTCTCAATACCGGCCCCGGCCCCTCATAATATCCCATTGCCATATACGGTACATGACGCAACTCTAATCCGATTGATACTGCAATACAAAATTGCCAAACCCGGGCATATTTGGAATACGGAAGGAAAGCAGCTGCAGAAAGAAACCATACCGCATACCAGGGATATAACTCTTCCCGTACGGGAGCAAAAACTATGAAAACCAAAAAAAGAAGGCATGAGACGATACACATAAGACGACTATATGTCGTCTTACGGAAAAAAAGTAAAGGAAGTAATACTATCGTTGCGCCTTTAATAAAAATCGACAGGGTAAACATACATAACCCCACCAGACGATTCACCCATTCCTTTTTTTGCCACAAAAGTAAACCTACACATGCCAAAACCATCATGACAATATCGTTATGCCCGGATACAAGCACCTCAATGAGAATGAGTGGGTTCAAAGCAAAAAATATGACGTTCTGCATTTTTTTTGTTATATGCCATATCAAATAACTCATGCCAAAATAAAAAAGTGCTGTAATACATTTAAAAGCAATGATGGTTTGCCAAATATTTCCCATCCCTAACGTATGAGGGATCCAAGTCAAAAGAAGCCACGCGGGTCCGTACAAAGCGACCTTATTAGCTGCTCTGGTAAACGCAAGATTCGGATCATTGTAAATTTCAATTGGCATCACTACATAAGGATTTTCATGCCAAGCAAATGCAACCTTTGAGGTGGCAATATAATTAAACAGATCATACGAGAGAAACGGGTAAGAAAGTATCAATAATGCGCATACGATGACGGTGCGTGACAAAAATTGCCGATATCCGTACTTTTCAGGATGTACCGACTGAATCGTTTTCCACCATAATACGAAAAGACACAGTAGTATCAATATGAATATTCCAGCAGTTTGCATTCTGTAAGAACGCATACTAATAGCAAGCTGGCTAAGAATGGCTTGAAATATGGGATTGTCGGTTAACCGAAGATTCACGTCAACAAACGCATATGAAAAAATTGAAATTATCACTGAAGTAGCAATCCAAAAAGGAAAATAAATCATAGAGCAATTATATTTTTTCAAAAATAAGGATCTGGGCATTATCAAATATCTTTTTTATTTTTAATGTTTGTATTTCATATTCAGAAATATCTGAACCCAGATATTTCGGGATCACTATCAATCTATTATCATAATCGGTTAATTGGAGAATGTGATTGGCGGGTCGTGCAACAACTTCCCATTTTGTATTTGTTATTTTTGGAAGGATTTGAAAATAATTATACAGCAACGGTTTTATTGCTTTATATATCGGCCGAATTGAATTTTCAAATTGCTCTACATATATCACGTTCTTTTTGCTGTTCTTTATAGCCTGAAGCGAATTAATCTCATAGCGGGTAATGGCTAATTTGCTGCGTGAAAACATGACGGTACATGCGACCATGCCTATAACAACCGGTAATGACACATACATCAATGCTTTATTCCGTACTAAACCTGTCTGTTTAATCATATAAACCATACTACCTGATAAAAGTGCTGTAAATAATACAAAAAATACGATTACGTATATACTAGTAGATTTATCAAGCGGAAAATACGGCAGATGGAAGTACAAAAAAGTAGTCAGGGAAAAAAATATATAATATAGTATTTTTATCCCCCTTTTTGGATGTACTGTATCCGAAAAAAAATGCAGAACAATCAAAATAATAAACGGCAGAATTTTGGCAATGACCAGCGTTTCAAAAATTGAAGGAATGTGTATGAGAAAAAGAATGGTAAAAAGAACTGTTTCCTTACTATCAAAAAGAAAAATAGATTGACTCGTAAGAAAAGAGGATGCGAAGATTAACGGCACTGTCAATGGAATAAAAGATCTTATTGCGGAATACATATTTTTTTTCTTCATAAAAATTATCAAAAAATAGAAGGAAAATATTCCGAATAAATATGATCGTAAGCTCGTGTGTTGATCTTTTTTCCCAAAATCATAAACTTTCTCACTTTTATTCTCTCCCATAAACAGCTTCATGCTTGTTGGCCTAAACGAAGAGATAATAGTATTCCCTGTATACAGTAAAACTTCATTATTATGTTCTTCCAGTCTCATCGGTTCTGCAGTAACTTTAAGAAGCGTCTTACTGTCCGGAAATCTCACTGAATCGATAATTTCGGGTGTCGTAATTCTCAGTCTGGACTGACTATTCGGAAGTAAGCTGAAATCCTCCTCTATTTTATTGGAATAATCTCTCAGATCAACAAGATACACTGAATCGTTATTTTTTTGCAGGGAAGCTCTATAATTTTCAGATACATACCAGAAAGATTGGTTATCAGAATCATAGTCTTGAGACAAAAAGTATGATGTATACGGAAAAACCTTCCGTTGCTCTAAAAAATGGCGTGCAAAATCTTTTACAAATAAAATAGCAGTTTTCTTTTCCTTTTCTAATTCCTTTGCCTTCAACAGCATCGTTCTATAGTTTTTATTGAAATCTTCCTCTGTGCCGCCATTTTCCAACCCCATCACCATAGTATGAAATGGCTTTGTAAGAAAAATTCCTGCCAGATAATTGACATAATCAGTTCCATATCCTTTCATGGGATAATCCTGTACACTGAAAAGAGGATCAGCATACCCCTCCAATGGATCTCGTGCAGCCCATTGGAGAATAACAACTTTTGAACTATCCTCAAACGATTCTGCAGGAATTGCTTCGTTTGTTTTTGAGGCGATATACGGAATGCTCCACGGGGTTCCCCAAAATGAATAGAAGTCCAAATTAAACTGATCAGAAGCCCGGAGCGCAGCCGTGATGCCGTATTTTTTCTGCATGTACGAAAGTGAATCTCCTCCGACCCACCATGCTCCGACTGTTTTTGGATAATATCCAAAGATTTGCTTAAATTTTGAAAATGCTTTATCTATCAATATCCTCCGTTCGTTTACGTCATATGAGACCAAAAATAATCCATCGGAAAAATACCACGCACCTTGTCCTCTGTAGAGAATGTTTGCTTTTTGTGCAGAATTTCTATCGATTTCAAGAAGCAGGCCAAATTCCTGTCCGGACATTTCATTTTTTGCCAGGTCAATAATATTTTGATCTTCCAATACACTATACTGCATTAACCACGTGGCATTGACACCTAAATCCCGTGTTACCTGCCACTGCGCTCTCAGACTGGATACCAAATCATCATTTTCGTGTCCAAGACCACTTCCTCTGATTAAGTTTATGACAGTTATTGCCGGAGACGGATTGTCTTTTTGTGCAAAAATCTTTTGTAAAAAACAGGATAGGAAAAAAATAATTACGTATATGGAAAATACCCATCTTTTTAAAATCATAGATGTTAGATTGTTAATAATTGTGCGTATTATTCTGAAAGTTCCGAAACTGTTCGTCCCCTGATTGCGACTGACTGAAGAATAAGAGATTGTATATCTAATTGGATAGATGCACTTTTCTCCGGCACCCACAGAAATGATTTTGGTACTGTTGCGTTTATAGTAGTAAGAACTTCCGTATGTTTCACAGCAGCCGACCGAACTGTTTCTGATAGATTCCGAACGTCTTTCCCCTCCAACATAGCTTTACGGATATATTCAGGTATGACTGAAAATTCTTCGTTTGAGCGATTTAAAGCATCAACCGCCAAGAGATACTGCTGATACTCAAATAGCGTTTTTGCTTCCACTACGTATTTATCCGAAAGTCCGATATGGTATTTAATTTGTGCAATATTACCGAAATACCAATATCCTTTCAGGATATCGAGAATTCTAGATACGTTATACAGCTTATTTCCCGGCATATAAGAAGGGTATGGAAGAGTGTACGCTGCGCGTACCAATGACCAATGACCAATGACCAATGACAAAAAAATAGCTATACCGGCATGTAACAGGAATTTCTTCATAGGTTCTTCCCCTTCTTTTGTATCATTATTCCCAAGATATATACAACTGCAATAACGCTCACGATGTCAGAAAACAGCCGGTACCACGGTTCACCGAAGCGGAACACGGCTTTATGGATGCCCGGCGGCACTGTTATCCGAAGACGCTGGTATTCGTCTTTACTATACAAAATCGGCACGGATGTACCGTCCAGCGAAGCACGCCATCCCGGAAAATAGGATACATTTGCTCTAAATTCTAAGGGCGTATTTGTATCGATAATAAATTCCTGAAAATTCGATTTCCATACCGTTCTTTTGGATGTACCTGATTCCGACGGAAACAGGTCTCCATCGGACTTTGGGTCCTCATGAATTCTTGGAGCCAGTCTTGGCATATGTTCGTCTTTTGAGGTAGTACTGAATCCATACGTCGGATGCCGGTCAAAAGGATTTGTAAAATCGGTATACATATTCACCCGTATATGATTCCGGTTAGCATATAAAAGCAGTGAAACTCCAATTATGCAGCCAACGATTTTACATAATCGCGGAACTTCAATGAAAGAGACTATATATCCTGCTGATACTGAACACCCTAAAACAATAATTCCCAAAAATCTCCAGGGAATCTGTATCATCCGGAAAAGAGAAAAATTGTCCCATATAAATTTTGAAACGGGAAGCATAAAAAAAAGTGCGGAAAAAGTAATTCCAATAAAAAATAGAATAAACCAGTCTTTCTTCAGAACAATTTTTTTCCGGATTAGGAGAGTGCTTATATATATGACGCTTACTGTAAAAAACCCGATATGAAGAAGTCCAATTTGCGGCGACATTTTTCCGGGCATGATTCCTTGTTTATAAGCACCGAATCCCCACGGCGAATAGAGAACTTCCCGAATCGTCGGAAAGAAAAAAGGATAATCTTCGCTCAGTTCTGCTAATTTAGTCAATCCGGTCTCTGATATAAGAGGAATCCAAAAAAATGAGGTAACGCACGCAATAAGGATGCATGCGAGAACAAATTTTTTTAGTATGTGTTTTCGGTAAGAAGAAAAACATAATTGAATGGAAAAATATAGGAGTATCACCGGTACTCCGATTAACGCTGTCCCGTTATGGGAAAGCATAAATAAACTTCCTATTACTATCAATAAACCGAATTTTTCTCCTTTGGTCCTAAATAATCTATCTGTGCAAAAAAGAAGCAATGGTAGAAGCGCCAGGGCAAGGCTCTCCGCAGGATTCCCCCGAACATACATATTGAGAAACCTATACGGTACAAATATATAAAACAGCGCTGATATGAACGATGCAATCATCGATACGTGGGACAGCATGAACACGTACATAGAGACACTCCCGATAAAAATCGACAGGATAAAAAGCAGTTTAAAGGATGCAACAAAGGAAAAGCCGCCCAGATGGAATATTTCTCCTAAAAAATACACAAAAGGGTAGTTAAAGTTAAAAAAGGGATATCCAAGACCATAATTAATCCTCTTTGCGATCCGAACCGGTATTTGTCCATCCTTCCAGGCCTCATCATATTCGATCATTCTGATAACGTGTCCTTCGCCGTCATGAGACGTGTAAAAAGAAGAGTTAAAGAGTTTCCAGCACGCAAGGAGGGAAAATATGATAATGAGAAAAATAAACAAACCGTGTTTGGCTGGGTTACTCATGAACGAATTCTACAGAATTTCTTGGTTTTCCGATACGCAATCGGATAGTGCAGGGCCGAAAATAAAGAAAAGAGAAATCCGTATATCCCGTCCAATATACCCTTGTAACGGATGGCGAGAGCGAAAAATGTAACCATAGGTTTTACCACTAAATAGTCCAGAGCCACTACGAATGAATTTCTTGTGTCATGTATGATATTTTGCGAAAGGAGCGATGTGTAACGATCCGCACCCTGCCAATACTTCTTCCAAGTCGGATGAGACATGTGAATGAGATCGTGTGAAAGCCATCCGACTGCCCCATCGATGGCGATCTGCTCATGGACGCTTTTACTTGGAAAATGCGCTGTACCGTTTTTGACTAACCGTATAACTCCGTCTGGATAGGTGCCCGCGTAGGTCATGGGGTGCCCTAAAAAATAATTACGACGCGGTACAAAAAATGCCGCTGTATCTCTCTTGTTTGTACCAGTCTGTTCATCCCGATCAAAAACAAGCTGCTGATGTCTTTCAAATAATTTTTTCTTATTCGGATCTATAACACGCTCTCTAAGTTGTTGTTGGGACATATGAATAACTTTCAGAATTTCATCCTGTAGGTCCGGCGTAACTATTTCGTCTGCATCCAATTGTAAAATCCAATCTCCCGTACAAGCGTCCAATGCTTTCTGTTTATTGATATGAAATATTGGCGGATTATCGGTTTGGATGATTTTTGCATCAAAATCTCTTGCTATCTCAATAGTCCTATCGGTTGACCCTCCGTCTACGACAACGATTTCATCAGCAATATCAGCAATAGATGAAAGGCAGGATTTTATATTGCTTTCTTCGTTTTTTACCGCCATTGCAACCGATAAAACTATTTTCTTTTTCTGCATACAATAAAAACGCATCCGGATAATACAATAAGCAGAACCGATGCTAAGCTTATCATAGTAGCCACACGACGACGTTTCGTATCAGTAAATTTAACAACCACATAGTGATCGCCTTCATCTATCCAGAATGTCATGAGTCCTCGATACGTTGAATCCTGAAATTGAAGTCCTGCAGAAATTCCGTCAACATAAATTTTCCAACCGGGGAAATACAGTGTATTTTCAACCAGACGTGTTTGCTTCGTTGCTCGCACTCGATATTCATGTATAGTTGATAAACGTCTCTCTGCCTCGATTTTCGCGTCTCCGTCAATAACCTCCATCGGATTGGCAGGAGTATGTTCCATAAATCGTACGGACCAAATCGGGCTGCTTTCTCCTGTATCTGTAGTCCCTGCATAAATACCGGCATATGATGTATCCCCGTCTGCTGCGTACCCTTTCGGATGCCACATATATATAGTTGAAGCTATTATCAACAAACTGCACACGATAATGTATGAGCTGCAATAACGCGAAAGAAAGCGAGCCAATACCGACGGTAATTCGACTATTCCTATTCCGCCAATAACTGCAGCAATAAATGTGGTTAAGCTTAAAAATCTCCAGGGAAACTGAAAATTCTGAAGAATTTTAATCCTTGTCCAAATAAATTCGGACGCGGAGGTCATTATAAATAAAGAAAAAATGAATATCATGAGGGAAGCAGCCAGTAGAATCCGTACCCTCATGTTTTTCGATTTCAATATAATAATAATTGATGTTATTAATCCTATCCATTGAAAATATCCAATGGATTTTGTAAGAGTCGCAGTTCCTCCGTAATTCCAAGGCGAATAAAAAAACCATGAAAATGGTACAAAACGGGTCATCGCTTCTCCTGCGGTTACAATATTTCTCAGCGTGTATTTACCTTCAAAAAATGCAGGGATCCAAAAAAATGCGGAAAGACCAAAGCCGAGGAGTATAAAGTATAAAGTATTAAGCATAAAGTATAAAGATAGTTTTGATTCATAAACGTAAAGATAAAGAACATATAATCCAATAACGGGTAAAAACATGAGCGATATAGCATTGTGAGATAAAATAAATAATGCAAATGACACAGTTAATCCAATTCCATGCTTGACACTTGATACGTGATACCTGATACTCTTTTCCCGTATTGCAAGTTTGTAAAGGAAATAACAAATCAGGGGCGGAAAAACAAAAGCCGCGTGTTCACCTATGGCACCCCTTACATAAAGGTCAACAAACCGATACGGAGCAAATCCATAAAGAAGCGCACCAACAAATCCTACCTTCGTTCCCCACACCTCTTTCATCCATACATACATGGTTAGCAGGCTTGCTATATAGCTGATAACAAAAACGGCCTTAGTCGCATCCACAAATGAAAATCCGATAAAATGAAGCACGGATGCCGTATACGAAGAAAATGGATAGAGAAACATTAAGATGGGATGACCATAGCCCCAATTTAAATTTCCCGCCCAACGGGGAATCAGAATCCCCTCCTGTAATGAAGCATAAAAATTAGCAATTCGAACCACATGATCCCTGCCATCATGCGTTATCGGAAGTCCGGGATGGAAAAAACTTATAAGAGGCAATAAGGATATGCCCAAAATAATAAGAGGAATAAGTGATAGTAAGGTACATTTTTTCATACTTCTATTGTGCCATACGTTTCTCAATAAGAAAACCTGATGGCAGCTCTTTTGTAGAAACAACAGCTCCGTCCTTCACAACCGTTTCCAACCACCCTTTATATGACCACGGTTTTCCTGCATCCGGCTCCATGAGAAGATAAAACACGCCGCGTTTCTCGTTATGGGGAACATAATGGTACTTCTTTGTTCCGATCCACCAAAAAAGATAATCATACGGATACGTATAGACAGGGGGAGTAAACACTAATACTCCGAATGGCGTGCCTTTTGCGTCTTGAAATATCGCTTCTATTGCCTCCGTTCTTCCTTTAATTTTTTGAGTCCCGCCGAAATCGTCATAGTCATGTTTCCACATCTGGCGCGTATACGGAATTACAGACTGAATTAATTTTACAAAAAACAGGAGAATTATTATTTTACCAAAAATATTCTTTCTAAAAAGATAAGAACACAATAGTCCCACAAGCACTATGTACAGAATGGGTAATTCCAGCAGCCACCACTCCCATAGAACTGCTTTATAAAAAAGAAATATAACGAAAATGATGCATGGAATACTAAATAAACTTATGAGAAATAGTTTATATTCCTTCTTTATTTTTCTATCGCATATGATTATTCCCAATAAAACGACACATGCCGGGATGAACAGTGTTCTATATGGAAAAAAAGGGAAAGTACCGAATAAATTTGAGGAAAAAACCGCCACATGATCATAAAAAAGTTTTGACAAAGAAGGAGGGTGGGGTTGGGTTGGTGCTGTTACTGCCATTCGCCATATGCCTTTTAGATTTAAAAATTGGTGCCGAAGATCAAAAATCAATATCGGAATTAACGGAATGAATCCCCCGATCATGCTATCCTTAAGAACATCCGGACGGATTTTTGTTGTACCGAATACTATAATGCACGTTGCAATCCCCAATGTTGCTGCCGTCGCAATTTCAAAATGCGTCATGAGTCCTAAAAGAAAAAAAATGAAAAACCACGAACGATGACCGCCCTGAAACATCCGGTAGAGTGCCTCTACATAAAAAACCGTAATAAGCGGGATGACAAAGGGGGGCCATGCAAATCGCGATTGAATGGCTATAGACGGAGATATGGCTATCAAAAAACTGATACAAAATCCTGCAACTCTTCCAAACCTGAGGGAAAAAATGTAATACGCAAGAATGACAGTGCTTAATCCTATGCAGAACATGAGAAAAAGCTGACCATAAGGATTACCCTGAAAAAACAAAAATGGGATTGCCAAAAGATAATACCATCCGGCTCCCTGAAAAAATCCTCCCCCGCCGCCGACTTCGTCTCCGATAAGAGGCAGCGCATGATCAATGACAATTGACTTTGCAGCAAGCCAATGTTTCCCCTGATCAAAACCAAAAAGGAAGTTCTTATTCAGAACTTCGATGGAACGTGGGGCGCTGGCAATACAAAGCAGGAAAAAACAGATAAAAAGTGAAATAGCAGTCTCCCTTTTAATCAATTTCATAGAATCCTTTACTGTAATTCAATCGATTGAATTACAGTAAAGTAAGTCGAATTAATTACTGCTCTTTATGGTTCGTTTTTCAATAATAAATCCTGACGGAAGTTGCCATGTTTTTTCGATGGTACCGTCTTTAATAACCGTCTCTATCCAACCCTTATGCCTCCATGGCTCTCCTGTATCCGGTTCAATCAAAAGATAAAATATACCCTTTTTTTCACTCGGGGGTATGTATCCGTATTGGCTTTGTCCGTACCACCATATGAGATAGTCGTAGGCATATGTATAGATGGGAGGCGTAAAAACAAGAAGGCCGAATTTTTCTCCCTGAGCATCTTTAAAAATAACGTCCAGCGCATCTTTTTTCCCCTTAATCTTATGAACACCGCCATAATCCGACAATTCATTTTGAAATGACTGATGTGTTTTTTGTCCGTATGACAGAATCATGAGTCCTAAGATGCTTACAACAATACATTTCATGATCAGCCCCTGTTTCCATGCATAAGAGGTGATAATGCCCCCTAATACGGTATATATCACTGTAAGTTCCGATATCCACCATGGCCATAAATCGTCTTTATAAAATATAAATACAAAAAAAAGAACTGCCGGCAACAGACATAAAAATCCGATAAAACGTTTCTTAACGAGAGGAATTTTTCTGTCCATAATCATCGCAATTGATCCAGCTGCCATAAAACCTACAAGGTAAATTTTCGGAATATAGGTAACCTGAAAAGCCCGGTAAAACTCATCGGAAAATATCATCCTGTGATTAGATAGTATCTTCAGATACTCAATGGTTGAACCAACATATCGTTTTGATCCGGTAAGGGTTTCCAATACTCCTCTGCTGTTTAGAAAATCATGCCGAATATCAAATATGATCAGCGGAAAAAGAGGTATCAAAAAGCATACTAAACCAAAAAGCAAATATCTTATTGGAATTTTTTCCTTCATGAGAAATGTTCCGAAAATGATGACTGTCGAGATAAAAAGTGAACCCGCTGTGGCTATTTCAAAATGCGCCATAAGACCTATGGTAAAAAATACCCCTAAAATATACCGGTATTTTTTTTCACAAACCAAGTAAACATTCCGCAACAAGACAACGGTAAGAAAAGGTATAACAAACGGAGGCCATGCAAATCGTGAATTAGAAATAAGAATAGGAGCAAGTGAAAGCATAAACGCAACCGCCAACACTTCTTTTTTGCTTAATAATGTATAAAAAAGCGACAGAAACAGAATAATTATTCCGACTCCGATACCAAACATTAAAACGACTGCTCCATATGGATCGCCTTGAAAAAAGAAAAACGGAATTGCCAAAAGATAATACCATCCGGGCCCCTGAAAAAAACCTCCCCGCCCGCCCACTTCATCTCCTATAAGCGGAAATTTGTGGTCAATGACAATTGATTTTGCCGCAAGCCAATGTTTTCCCTGATCAAACCCGAAAACATAATTCCCGCTGATAAGTTCAATCAACCGCGGCATTGCGGCAAGTATAATAATCCCCACACTGACGAGAATAACGACGAGTGCTTTTTTGTTCATCTTATCAGTCCTTTCTATCTTTTATTTCAATCGCTGACATGCCGTTTAAGAATGTAATATGTGCGTTATTTCCATGCGGGATTTCGCTTGTGGAACCGACATAGAGAATACTCCCGTCAAATTCCTCGGTTTGCCAATGAAGCGGCCGGAATTCATACTTATCAAATGCATTCCCCCGCTCTGCAAAACTTCCTGATTTTGTTCCGCCTCCTTCTAAATATTTCACTGGATCGAACTGGGTATAAAACAGATAGAACATGTATGATTGTTCAAGTCCTGTTGATACGACGACCTTTTTATATTTGTTTTTTACCAACTCCGTATATGCTACTGCTTCTTTATATCCGTATTGCCAGTGCTGAGAATACTCCCTGTTCATAATAAGGAAATATTGAACACAATAGTATGTAATATTAAACAGTGCAAAACAAAAAATAACAGTCAGAAAACAATAAAAGACTATCTGCTTCATCTTTGATTTTTGATCCGTCGGCTGACGGATGATTTTTGATCTTACGAATACGATTCCAACCGCGGTAACTATTTGAAATATCGGAAGAAATACTAATGTTCGAATTGCATGCGGGAGTCCAGACGTCGGAGCAGCAGCAATTGGAGAGATAAGAAACCAACCAAATAAAAATTGACAGACTTTTCCTTTGTTTCTTGCAAGGATATATAACCCGATAAGGAAAAACGGTAATTCCCAAATGTACAAAAGACCCATATCAGGAGCATGATGACGGGGATTGTCTCCTGTTAAAAAAAGCCATTTCAGTGAAAAATGAGACAAATATCCTGACGCAATGGTTTTTGCATATACAAGACGTCTGTTGTCCAATAGTTCTCCCATGATGTCATGATTTTTTTTATCCTCTTCTATCTTGGGAATTGTTCTTCCCAAAAGTCCGATTTGATCGGAGAATGAACTTGTCCCTTTGAGCCGAAGCACTGCAGTTTTATCGAAAAGAACCGGAATAATCGGCAATACGGTCAAAAATCCGACGATGACGGCCCCTAATACGAATCGCCTCTTGTCTTTTGACAACAATTCCTTTCTCCATGTGACGACAAGAAGAATCACAAGAAGAGGAAGAAAAATCCTCTCGCTGTGATATGCATATAAACCAAGGCCAAACAGAAATGCCGATAAAAAAAGAAATCCCCTTTTCCGTAATCCCGCAAGGAAACACGTTACTGCCCAAATATTTATCGTAATTCCGGAATTTGCCTCAAAAGCTATTCGGGAAAACTGGATGTGCCAGGGAGAGATAGCGAGAAAAAAACTAGAGAGTAGAGCAATGAGGGCAACCGAATCTTTATAATCTTTATAATTGTTATAATTTTTATTTAATTGAACAGGAAGTACCAAGACTAAAAAATAGACTCCAACAACAGCCAATATCCCCATAACAGCAGAGGGTAGGCGTGTTGACCACACGCTTAATCCAAATAGAGCTACGGACGGAACTGTCAAGTACGTGTATAGCGGAGGCTTATAATCATCAAATGAACGGATCGAAAGAGGAAGAAATGTTCCATATTCATCCTTTCCTGTTTTTGAAATCGAATATGCATTATATCCTAAAGCCGTTTCATCCCAATCCGGACTGGGAGGCACGTCACCCAATTGATACAATCGGAAAAAACCGGCTATCAGAACAATCAGGCTTACAAGAATCGCTTGTTTTATTTTCTCATTCATATATCACGAGAATCGGATTACCGTTTAATACGTTAACCGTATGCAATATTTTTTTATCTCTTGTTTCAGTTCCTGCTGGAGCAATATAAAGACACGTACCGGTGCAATCCTCAGGCATATCGCTCGTAAAATGGTATTTCCCAAATCCATACACATGGTAAAACCCTGCTGCATCAAACGATGCGTTTTTCGTACGGAAGAATTCATGAGGATCCGTTTTATTATAGAAAAGAGTGTACATATATGGTCTGCCGATTGATCCAGTCATATATATCGTGTCATAGTTGCTTTCGATAGGTTGGATGAACTGCAGTGCTTGTTTGTATCCGTATTGCCACTCGCCGGAGAATTCCTTTGGGTAATGAACGTAATAATTGTGGAGATAATATATAACGCCGAAGCCATAGAAAGATGCGAGCAATAAACAAAAAGCAAACAAGAATACTTTCCTTGTCAGCTTCATTTTTATACGTAATACTGTCGTTAGTATCCCGTATGCTGTGAATATCTGCCACGTAGGAAGGCTATTGAGGGTCCGCAGGGCATGCGGTGTCTCCCTGGCAACAGCAGCAGGGGCTATTGCCATGATCATCCAATATAAAAGAAAGAGTGCAATTGATCGATGTTGTACCAACATCGATAATACCCCTATCGCAACAAACGGAGCTTCAATCAGATACAACTGTCCCACATCCTGTATGGAAAATTTCGGATTTCCGTCGCCTTTTATAAATAAATATTCCGGCTGGAAATGATCAAGAAAATGGAGCATATAGCTCCTGGCATACCCAACGCGGCGGTTAAACAGTATTTTTGCCCACCATGCATGCCTGGCTTCTTCAATTCTTCTGTTGGAAACAAGAACAATCTCCGGATCACTGAAAATATTTACTTCCGTAAAACGAAGTCTGGCCTCTTTTGAGAGTAAATGAGGAATGATCGGAATCATGAAAAAAACTGCAATAATGACACCTGCTCCAAAAAAGCGCAGGTGTTTCTTTACGGCATTTCGTCCCATAAAAAGCAGTCCTCCTGCCATAAGCGGAACAAAATACCGAGCACTGTTAAACGTATAGACAGCTCCGACAAACGGAATCCATGCTGCAATCCATAATTTCGGCCTGTCTATGGCCTTTAACACAGCGATGATTCCCAGTACGACAAAAAATAAAGCGATATTTGCCTCAAATCCTGCCCGGGACAAATTAATATGCCATGGGGAGATTGCCAACAGCAAACTTGATAACAAAGCAATTTGAAATTTGAAATTTGAAATTTGAAATTTATTTGAAAATTGAAAATTGGATTTTGAAAATTTGCTGTTGTTAAAATCAGATCTAAATAATTCAATAACTAAAAAATACGTAAGCAGTATCGTCAGCGTCCCAAAAAGGGCAGAAGGAAAACGCACTGCAAACTCATTTAATCCAAAAACGGCAACAGATGGTACAGTAAGATAAATGCCAAGAGGCGGTTTATAATCTCCATAGGCAGTAAACGTATCCAGAGGAAAAAATCGACCATGCTCATCCTTGCCGGTTTTGAGAATCGAATAGGCATTGTACCCGATTGATACTTCGTCCCAAGAAAGAGACGGTGGATTTCCAGACAGCTGAACAGTGCGGAGAAAAAAAGCAAAAATAGTAATAATAAACAATAAGCAAAATTGCTTTTTCATACAAATTACTATCACATTGCTAAAGATATGCTTTATTGTACCATGTAATGAAAGATGGATTTATTATATACTCATAGAAGAGAAAGATTCATTACCATGAAACGCCTTATTCCCTACGGAATATTGATTGGAATTATTGCGTTATTTTTTTATAAAACTGTTTTGTTTCAGAAAATTCCTTTTGCAGGAGATCTGTTGCTTACAAGCTATGCGCCATGGCGCCATGTATCGTATTCCGGCTATGTTGCCGGAGCAGTTCCCTCTAAAGATCAGTATTTTGACGTCCTCAGGGAACTTTACCCATGGAAAACCGAGGTCTTACGTCAAATTCGTGAAAAAACAATTCCTTTGTGGAATCCATACAACTTTTCCGGCGGTCCGCTTCTTGCAAATTACCAATCGCAGATTTTTTATCCCTTAACCATTCTGTATTTTTTGCTTCCCCAAATCACTGCCTGGACATTACTCATCATTCTTCAACCAATACTCGGGAGTATATTTACCTATTTATTTGCGACATCTATCGGAATAAGTATGGGCGGGGCAATCATTGCTGCCGTCGCATTTAATTTTTCCAGCTTTGCCAATGTCTGGATGGAGTTTAATACCGTCTGGCATACAATTTTATGGCTTCCCCTCCTTCTTTATTTTGTTGAAAAGGGTATAAGAAACAAACATCTTACTGTCATTGAACAGGTTATTTTCGTTTTTGCAGTATTTTCCTCTATGACAGCAGGACACCCGCAGGATTTTATCACTATGTTCTTCTTTTTCCTCATATATAAAGCTGCGCGCATCGCATCAGTAAAAAATTGGTCTCTCAAGGAAAAAATTATCCTTAGTACCCGCTTCCTGATGCTTACGACGATATCTTTTTTATTGGCCGCTCCGCAGCTTTTACCCACCATTGAACTGTTCAAAAATTCTGCCCGCGTCCCCCATGACTACCAATTTGTCTTAGATACAATACTTTTCCAACCCTGGCAACTGGGTCTTATTGCAGTTCAGGATTTTTTTGGCAATCCTGCAACAAAAACATATTTTCTTTCTGATACATATGTCGGAAAAGTACTATCGATAGGCGTTGTGGGATTATTCCTCTCGTTTTTTTCTCCCTATTCTTCAAAACGGAAATGGCATAGCACATTTTTTATTTTCGCGTGCATAGGACTGCTTCTTTTTACCTTTAATACGCCGGTTGCCCGGCTGTTTCACCGATATCCGCTACCGATCCTTTCTACAGGTGCGCCGACAAGAATCCTTTTTCTTTTTTGTCTCTCGCTTTCCGTATTGGGAGGCTTTGGTTTTGATACACTGTTGGGTTCAAAAAAAATTTTCTGGAAACCCTTGGTGACTATTGGGGTGATTATCGTTTTTCTTTGGGGATTTGCACTTCTTCATCCGCAATTTCCCGGTTTAACATACACCCAACAGTCCTTTTTAACCATGAAAAAGGCCATACTCTTCTCCACTGGATGTATTGGTCTTTCCATGCTTCTTATGTATGTGGGCATGTATAAACGGATTATACTTTATGGATTTATTGTTCTTCTCTGTGGAGAACTATTCTGGGGATTTAATAAATTTAATCCATTTGTCCCAAAAGAGTTTGTATACCCTGATAATCCGCTCCTAACATTTTTTCAAGAAAAGGGAGGGGTTGACCGCATATGGGGCTATGGAACAGCACAAATAGAGGCAAATTTTACGACTCAGTACCGGCTTTTTTCTACCGACGGAACGGACCCCCTCAATCTCAAATGGTATAACGAATTTATCCAGACAAGCCGCGATGGAAATATTGCAAAAACATTCAACCGAACCACCAGATCCGACGCATACGTAGCACCGGGATACGGACAACGCGATTTACCCGATAATATATATAGACTGCGTGTCATGGACAGCTTGGGAGTCAAATATATTATCGACCGGACGGAAAACCCAAAAGACAACACGACATTTTCCGGTGAAAGATTTAAGGAAATCTGGCGCCAACAAGATTGGAAGGTGTATGAAAATCTCAAAGCCGCACCCAGATATTTCCTCACTGATTCGTTTCTCACCTATGATACCCCTGAGGAATTTGAACAGAAATTCTTTGATCCAACGATCAATCCTAAACAAACAATTCTTCTTATGAAAAAGGACGGGATTAGTCTCCCTCAACACACAAAGGGGTTGGCAACTGTGGAGTTGGTTTCGTATAAGCCAAATAAAGTATTATTTAAAACGCATGCAGACTCAACCAAGCTTCTTTATCTCTCTGATACATACGATACCGGCTGGAAAGCGACTGTTGACACTATGTTAACTCCTGTCTATAGGGCAAACTATGCATTCCGTGCAGTCATCGTTCCTGCCGGGAACCATACCATCACTTTTTCCTATCAACCGGATTCATTTCTGTGGGGTATGCGGTTTATGTTTCTTGGGATAGGCTCAATAACTGCGCTTGTTGGCTTTCAATTGGTTGTTCAGCATAAAAGACGCGATGTTCAAAAAACCAAGAAAAAATAAAGAAACAGCGCTTATCCATATTCCAATCGTATAAGACAAAGGAGTATATCTCAATACAACTTCTGATTCTCCGGCAGGCACCAATACTGCCCGAAAATTATAATTTGCCCTATAGAGATGTTCTTTTTTCCCATTCACTGTAACCGTCCAGCCCGGAGTATGCGCATCCGATATATAAAAAAGGGCAGGCGTATCGGTTATAACCAAAAAACGTTGACTGTTTACGTCAGAAGAACGGAGCTCTGCTGATCCCGTGCCTGTTGATAATTCCTTTTCTAAGGACTCCTCAAGGAGTACCGTCGTCCTCAAGTCGGTTTTTTTATTTCGTATGTCTTCAAGAATCGCCTTTCCGGACAATCCGGACTGCGCCTGATAGAAAAGGCCGAATCTCGGATGGGCATCCTTATTTATATACACATCGTGACGTTCATCTTTATAAACCGGACTAAAATTATTCTGAAATAATAAAGAGCCGAAATAAGCAATGGAGGGGTTGTTACCATCTATGGTAACAACGTAGGATACCCCTAGAACATCAAAAAGATATTTCAGGTTCTTCGTGAAAGCAAATTGATAGTTATTTGTAGGAAAATCCTCCTGTGCTTTTCCCTCAAGAGCTTTTAATAGTTCGGCGGTTCGGGACAAATACAGCGGATTATATGTTTCTATGCTGAAAATATGTAAGACTGAAGGCACTTCACCCCCTACCAAACCATACGTTCTTTGCAGAGTCCCTTCCGTTTTTTCTCTCACAAACTGAACAACCGGAATGTCCGGATACATAAATTTACTATTGGAAAACGTCAAAAATCGGTACCCCATCCGAAAAAGATCAAAATAGCTTAAGGCAAGAATTGCTACAACGAAGATACATCCTGTTAGGTAATATTTTTTACGTTTGTACATATATAAGCCTAGAATGACAAAAAATGTGCATGCGACAGCTACAGAAAACTTCAGGTTTCTTACCGTAGCACCGAAAAATACTATATATGTATTCAAAACATACGCCCCGGCACATAATACCAGTATTCCGATGATATATGCCGCCGTCCATCTGAGCATCCGCCGATTATTCTGATTTTTCCGAAAAATATCCAATCCGTACCCGGAAAGAACCGCGCCTGAAAAAAGCGCGATGAAAAAAAGTCTTCCTCCTGAACCGCTTGTTACAAGGGGAATATGAAGATATGAAAGGAGCAATCCAAACGGCCACATAGAAAATACTATGGATAGGACAAATATAATTCCAAAAAAACGGATCGTCGGATCATTTCTTATGCGCGAAAACGCAAACAGCGTAAAAAACAGAGGCACCAGTCCGTAATATCCGCCTGTTTCGATATACCCGACATGAAGATCCATTGATGCCGGGTGGCCGAATATATCAGGAGAAAAAATCCGAAGTAACTCCTGCGGACGGATCAAGCCTTCAGAAAAAAGCGTTTTCGTCAATCCCATTCCCCTTCCTGACAAAGAAAACAGTTCTATGCCCGGTATAAGCTGTACTGCCGCAATTCCGCATCCGATGATCATCGCACAGAAAATCATCAGAACGTCTTTCCAGGAACTTCGGTAAGATCGACCGATGAAAAAAACGAAAGCAATGACTATTCCATATTCATATGCGACCATTTGCAGGTGCCCGGCAAAGAAGGCAAACGCAATACCGATGCTAAGTCCGGTTAAGTATACCCATTGCTTTTTTGCAAGATATTCATATGCACAGTAACAAAGAAACGGCAACCATATAAGCGTATGTCCATCCGATCCGAATTCTAAAAATCCGACCATGAGTGAAGAATACGCAAAAGCAACTGACGCCAACAAACTTCCCCCTACGGAAACAGCTAATTTCCGCATCAAAAGATAACAGAAAAAGAATGCAAGGAAAAGCTGAAAAAACAACAATGCGTTCCACGCTGATATTTCACCGAACATGAAAAGAAGGTTAAACGGATAAAAAACCATTGGCTTCATACTCGCCATGAAAGGCATTCCGGTAAATTGATACGGATTCCATAAAGGAATTATTCCATGCGTCAAAGATGCAAATGTCATATGGCGCCAGGGATACATCTGGATAACACTATCAAGCATGTAGGAATTTTTTATGAGAATTTGACTGGCCAATAACCAAGGAGCTGAATTGCATACAAGAAGATCAAGCGGCAGAAGTATAAGTCCAGAAAATATTGGATAGATAAAAATCAAAGACGCGATAATTCCAATAATAAATCCAACCATATAATTCAGATAGTATATCAGAAATTATATATTCCTTTTTTCTTTTTTTGGAAATGTCATGTTCGGAAATACTGTTGATACATAAAAAACAACAGCAATAAGTACGATAAAGATGCTTATCAGCCATTGAACATGTTTCTGTCCCCATACAGCATAAGGAAAACCGGCGAGTAGAAAGGGGTGATATACGATATACATATTTATAAAATGAAGGATGCTTAAGGCGAAAAGTCCTGCCATATACCATGGTAAGCATACCGCAAGAATTGTCAACAATGGAAAAATCGGATACATATATCTTTCGTGCATGCGAGGCAGTACTAAAAATGCAAGAAGCGAGATTATGAATAAATTCCGAATAAGAAAGATGGTTGAAATTTTTTTTTGAAGAAGATTCAATGCAATTGGTATGAGAAATATAAAAAATATCAGTATCCCATACCAAAAAAGAGGAATACCGTAAAACGCGGATGTGTCGCTTGGCGATCCAACCAAATGCATAACGGAAAAGTGAAAAGAATCTTCTATCCCTTCCGGAATTGCATGCGGACGAAATATCATCCACCACACATTCAATGCATACGCTGTGATATTTGTCATCTCACCTATTGCGTTATTTTTAATAAACAGAGATATCCATATTAAAGGATTATTGTTTACCGGCAAGGTAAAAATAAATACAAAACATATCGCAGGAATCAGATATGTGATGTATTTCCCTTTTGGCATATTTTTCCACCACAGAAGGAGCATGAACGGTAGATTGTAGAGTAATGATAACTTTGTGTAGATACTGAGTAGAAACAACAGTATGCTGGGAAATATTTTTTTATTAAGCAAAAAGTATAGCGAGGCGATAAAAAAGCAATTTACTACTGCATCCATCTGGCCCCAGACAGTGCTGTTATAGATAATCACTGGGTTAAAAAGAAATAATCCCATTCCGATATACGGCTGTAGAACATTGGGTGTAATTTTTTTTAAAATAAAGTAAATGGCGCTTCCGATAATAAGATCAGACAGTATAGGCGGAACACGGAATAAGAGAGTAATCAGGGTTACATTTAACCATGGCAGAGATCCTGCAGGCACATGCATCACAGCTAAAACAATTTTACTGATTTGTATACCTATAAAATACATGCACGATAGGATATAGAGAAGGCCCGGAGGCTGGTTGTTTGGAAGCGTTCCGAATTGAAGGTGTGCGGATTTATACGTATCTGCAAATCCATAAAGGAACGCGATGCGTGCCCAATCTTTATACCGAAGTATGTCGGTATGTTCGCGTATATCTATAATATGAGACAGGATAACAATACGAAGTAATAATGCTAAAACTATTATAAAAATAAGCCAAAAATATTTTTTTCTCATTTTTTCAATCGTAAAATGAAAAATATCCCGATAAGAATAGCTGTGCATACGGATAGCAAGCTTCCGAGTGTAATCGAATTTGGCTGATATGTAAAAATAATAGTATGCTCACCTTCAGGAACTGATATTGCCCGAAATGCATAATTTGCCCTATAGATTTTTACTTCTTTATCATCCACAAATGCTCTCCATCCAGGATAGTAATTATCTGTTATGACCAGAAGTCCATCAGATGGAGATGCCACGCGTAGGGACAGAAAATTCTCCTTGTATGAAATTATTCCTACGACGGCGTTATCTGTATTGATTTTAGCATTCGTTTCATTTTTTCCTTTAATAGGTTCTTCTATGAGTACGGTTTTCGTCGGATCGAATGAATCGTCAAATAATCGTTCTAATAGAAGATCATCGTCAGCAATCACCTCTGAATCAGCCAATACAGAAATATGGGGAAGCATTGACGTGTTTTTTGCAATAATCCATGTATCATCTTCCCAGAGAATTTGACCAGAGTTTATTTGCTTCTTGTGATACTCCTCTTTTTTGTAAAGCACATTTCCTACGCTAACCAACTGCATGAGCCGTGCTATTCTTTTCTGCATAATCGGATTGCCTTCATCCCATCCGCTGAAGGTAACATCACTTCTGGTCAAACCTTTGGATGTGTCTCCTGTCTTTGCCCAGGAGAATAATTCTCCATATCTCTTAAGATAAAGCGGTTCGTAATACTGTGGGTCAAAAAAACGGAAGTATGATGCGATGTTTGTCGGAATCTCAGCATCGCCCACTCCGACAATGCGATCGTATACTGTCAATTGTTTTATGCGGTCAATAACTTCTACAGAAGGTAATATGCGGGATTCAGAAGAAAACGGGAGAAATTTATTCGCATTATATAATCCGGAAAAACAATAAATACTCATTATCATCAGTGCCGCAAAAATCCCGATTTTTTTGTACAGCCAAACTCCAAAAAGTGCAATACCGAACACAACACACTCTAATATGATATTCCTTGCGGTCGTATCCCGTAATGCAACGAGCCAGCAATTGTGAGTAACTGAATCTAAACATGATACATGGGTAGAGGCGGAAAAAAGAGTAAAAATAACAATAATGCTTATAATCCCTATACACATCAATGCCGGCTTACGAAGCGGTACCTTCCCCTTCAAAAAGTTATCAAATCCCATTCCTGCCAATATGGCTATTGAAAATGCAGTAAGGAAAAAAAATCTAGACGGAATACCTGTTCCGATTATCGGGATAGGCAGACTATATATCCATCTGGATAAAGGCCAATTGAGTGTCAAAAGGAACGTCAGACATATGACAATTTCATAAAATAGCCTGACATACCTCCTTTTATCCAATACATTCTTTCCTATCAATACCGTTACAAAAAAAATGGGTATCATGCCCATATAGAGGGCTGTTTCAACGTAATCTTTTCTTTCCCAGAAATTATACGTTGCGGGATTGCCGAAAAAATTTGGTATAAAGAGCGTTATGAAGTGATCTATCGGGAGCAAAAACCGATCAAATATAAACTGTGAGGCGCTGTGCGTCATGTTTGAATTTCTATACAATTCCAACGTGGGAAGAAGCTGAACAGCCGAAAGACCCATTCCTAAAAGGAATGATGCCCCAAGAGGAAAAATTGAAATGCGTTCCATACGGCATAGAGAGAGTGCATAGCATCCGCTTATCAAAAGAACATACAGTACCATCTGCGGTTGTCCTGATATCATCATAAAAAAGACCATACATGGAATCAAAAACAACAATTTTGTTGAGGTATTTTCCCTATACTGTTCAATGATTGCCAAAATATAGGGAAGACACGAAGCAACATAGAGATATTCTCCGAATTCGTATCTCACGACTGCAAAACCGGATAGCAAAAACGTAACAATGCTAAATACCGATGCGATTCTTGAAAATCCCAGTTTCCTCGTATACCACCAGCACCCGAGAGAAAAGAGAATCGGCTGAAGCATAATATACATTGTCCAGGCTGCGTGTCCGGTAAATAAAAGAAATAAAAGCGTTGTCGGAGTAAAAAATCCGGCATGCATAGTAGCCAGTAGTGGCATACCGCTTCCGTTATACGGATTCCAAAGCGGCAAGGAACCGTTCTGTATACTCTCCTTTATGAGAATTTTATAGGGATAGAGCTGACGGAATACATCATCCAGCACCGGTTTATGCGCTATTCCTAAAGATCTTGCGTAGGACGTCTCGCTTTTCCACGGTTCGTACCAAGCGATAAGATAATTCCCCGGAAAGGGAATCATCCCAATAAAGGACTTCCAGAAAAGAAGTACGGTGATTCCCAGAGATATGGCTATAGGAAAAATAATTCGAAACACCGACTTTTTGGAAATCATGATAGTATGGCGTTTATTGCACCAGTTGTCGCCACTCTTCCGTCCATGCATAAATAGATGACGGATTGATGCGTATCCACTGTTCTTCGACAAGACGGGCACTGGATGAAGCTGAAAGGTCTGCTATCGTTCCTGAAGCCGTCGAAATAATCGGCGCAAGAAGACCATCCTGTGTCCTTCTTCGTGTAAAACCAATTGCTCTCCCCTCATCGGATAACAGATTTTTTTCATCCATATAAAGAACAATAGGTACTGACCTTGGTGCTTCTTCATATTTCCAATCATAAAAAGCAAATGTTTCACCCGGATACATCTGAGTGAGCATACTACGAACCTCTTTTGACGCTCTTGCTGTCAAATTGATGTGTTCAGAAAACACTTCATTTCCCGTTTTCATCATGGTAAACACAAAAACAACGAAAATCAGTGCTATGCCGAGATGTCGTTTGATGCAGTATACCCGATACAGCACCCAGGCCGTAATCAAAATGATGAACGGATGAGTGAATGTGATAAAACTGGAGTAAATCGGAACCCTGGTATATCTGACGAGCACAGTCATGAATCCAAACGAAAGAAATATAAAAAGCCAAGATGTATTCATCTTCTTTCGGATTATTTGCAGCACAAAAAAACCAACAGCCAATACCGCAATCAGAATGGCAATCTGTGGAAGTCCGCCGATAATATGCGCCCATTCTTTCGGCCAAAATTCCGATAAGTATGTAAGCCACCGTCTTCCCAGAACATCAAGTGATATGTTAAATTGATCAAATCTGTAATAATATATCATGTTTTTAATATTCACAAATTCATTCGATGTATCCCAAAGAACTATAGGAAGCATCGGAAGAAGCGCTCCAAAAAGAGCAATCAATAAAAATCGTATTTTCGTTTTTCCTCCTAATATAAATGCCATAAGAACCGGTATTCCCAACGACATACCCTGAAGATGGATCGACGCTCCGAAACCGGCAAAAAAACCCATTCCGAATGCCGAAAGCAAAGTCTTTTTTTTCATATACCAGATGGCGCAAACAATGGTAAGGAAAGAAAAAATAGGAATTGGGGTTTGATTGGTCAGATTTACTGACTGGGCAATCTGAGCAGTCGAGAGAGCAGTCAGACCGGCAAGCAGCAAACCGAAAAAACCATTTTCCATTCTTTTCCCCAACATTCCCATTCCGATAATGAGAAGTCCATACAATGCCGTTAAAAAAATCCAGGGGGATACAACTGAATATCTACATATGACGGTCGGAACCATGAGCAGCCAGTACCACGTTCCGGAAGTCTGAAATGGTCCTGCTGAGGAAAACGGACCAACTAACGGAATTTTGCCTTCCTTCAGGGCTTCACGGGCAACAATAGCATCATGAGCCTGATCGTATGCAAGGCCAAAACGTTCAGAATAATTCCAAAACCTCAATATGCATCCCAATAGAGTAATGCTAAAAAGAACAATAAGAAATGTATTTTTTTTCATAACTACTGCATAAGATGAATATCTCTTAATTCCTATTCTTTTATAATTGATAATAGTATACTACGCTTATATACCTTTCATGAAGCATACGATTGCACTTTTATTTATAATTTTCTTTGCTTCAATAATCCGGCTTCTGCTCTTGGACAGAATTCCAACTGCGGTAAGCGGGGATGAGCTGACATATATTGTCACTTCCCGTTCAGTGTATCTAACCGGTTCTGACATAACAGGAACCTGGCCATTATGGAAAAGCTCTCTATTTCAATATCCCCCTAAAGAACATCAGGCGGAATTACCATACCTTATCATTCTTCCTTTCGTAGGTTGGTTTGGAAATTCCTTTTTCTGGATCAGATTTCCGTTTGCTGTAATGGGAGTATTAATCGTACTTCTTATGTATCTCATAACGAAACGTCTTTTTGATAAACAAACAGGGATTGTTGCTGCAGTCTTTGCAGCTGTTAATCCATGGTTGGTATATATGAGCCGGACTGCTTATGAGATGATTCCCGCAACGCTGTTTATTCTCTCTTCGATATATTATATTCTGGACAAACAAAAAAAACATATCTATCTGGCTATTCCGTTTCTTATCCTTGCTTTTTATTCCTACATCGGCACAAAACTCATCATTCTTCCCCTCATACTTCTTGTTGTTTTCTATGCACGCAACACTTCCCGTAGGAAAAACACACTGCTGCCCCACATCGTCATTACTCTTACTGGAATTTTTCTCGTATGCTTCTTTGTCCTTATGCAGAAAGGACAGGGTGGCTCCAGAATGGGAGATTTGTTTCTTCCCAGTGACTCCACCATTCAACAAACAGTCGATCAAATGCGTAAAATAACCATTGACAATCCTGTCCGAAATGTACTGATTAATAAAGCCACCGTTTATATATGGACGCTTGCAGGAAAAGCATTCGCTGCTTTTTCTCCTACGTATCTCTTTTTTGAAGGAGATCTTTTTTTCTCTCTCTGGCATGGTTTTCTCTATGTTATTGATGCACTGTTTATTTGCATCGGATTCATCTTTCTTGCATATAAAGATAAAAGGCTTGGACTGTTTTTTGCTCTGCTTCTGTTCCTTTCCATTTTCCCTCAGCTTTTCCATAAAAATCAGGCCAACTTCTCCAGCCATACAGCACTTCTTATACCTTTTTTGATCATCCTATCCGCCTACGGTGTACGCCAAATCATCGGTATATTCAGTTCAAAAAACATTCGAAGGCTTGCTGGATTGGTTTTTGCGTTTCTTTATCTTGGGTGTGTCGTGTATTTCCTTCATACGTATTTTTTCCGTTATCCCCTGCAGGAACGCAATGAATTCCACGTACGGACGCTCTCACGGTATCTTAAACTTACCGAAAATAGGGATACTCGAGTATTTATAAAAACTCCGCATCCTTACAACGTATTTAAAAAATATGTATTTTATACAAACAATATCCAAAAATCTTCAATACCGATTCTTCGGAAAGCGTATACCAATAAGAATTATACTCTGGGAAACATCGTATTTCTTCCCTGTTATACAGATATCCCCAGTGATGGCATATCCTCTTCACTCATCATTGATTCTGATTGTTCAGAGACTATCAATGGACAGGGAAATATACATATTGCACGGCTTGTCGATGGAGGATCTTCCTACACCATATACTTTGATAGAATATGTGGAGATTTTTCTTTAAAAAGATATCCGTATGGCATAACGTGGGACGATCTTTCTGTTGAGAAGATGCCTCTCAAGAAATTCTGCGAAACCTACATATCCGAATATTAGCAATAGTTCTTCAGTCGTTTTAGAAAGATCGGGAAGAAAAAAGGTAATGCGCGGCAAAATCCTTTCACCATAATTGCATCTCCCCGTATTATACTTGTACACAATCGTATTGGAATCCATATCGTACCCAAAAAGAGTTGATATGCTGATGCGTGTTTCCAGATAAAGAAAAACTGATTGCGGAAAGCGGTTTCTTTTATCATATTCCTGGAATAACGCTGAAAAATTTTTCCGTCTTCATGAAAATGCTTTACCACACTCTTCGGTTCAAATAATACCCGGTATCCCTTTTTTTTGGCTCGATATGAAAGGTCAATATCTTCCCAATAAAAGGGGTTATATATCGTATCCATACCTCCTAATTCATTCCATATGGTACGTCTGAAGGCACTACTTCCGCCGGACACCCACGCAGTGTCCGTTTTATCTACTTCTCCCCGTTTATGTATATAAAACCCTTTTTCCCATCGACCGATTCCCCTGCCCCGCAAAACTATTTTCCCTTTCTCTATGCTTTTATCCATACACCCTACGGCAAATACAGTCGGATCGGAAAAATGAGAAATAAGCGGCTCAAGAAATCCTTTTTCCGGTTCAACATCAGTGTTCAGAAGCACAACGATATCGGTTTTGGCTTCCCGTACACCCACATTGACCGTAGAAGCAAACCCCTCATGCCTGTCTTTTCTAATAGTCCTGATATCGGGAAAATTCTCCTGTATATATGAAACAGACTCATCAGTAGAACAATCATCGACAATGATAAGTGTTGCACTCCCGCTGTGCTTTGCCACCTCGCTGAGATGTTTCTCCAACAACAGTTTTCCATTCCAATTCGGTATGATGATACTGACGGACATTTTTGGTGTCTTCATGGGGTTTTTATATTTCCTTGGGCAATATATATTGCCGGTGTTCCGTCTAAATAGTTAATGCGATACAAAGGATCAATAGTAGGGGAAAATTCCTTCGGCAAACCTACAAATAATGTTCTCTTTTTGCTAAAATCATCCAAACTGAATTTGTGGAACTCAAATATGTCATACGTATTCCCCTCTTCTCCCCATCCTCCGGATTTCGTCCCTCCCTGTTTGCTATACAAAGCCGGATCGTATTTTGAATAATACAGCATAAATATATAAGGCCATTCCAATGCCGAAGAAACAACAATGCGATCATAAGAACTTTTATTTTTCATAAGATATTCCGTCATTTCCTTCCTCCCGTATACCCAATCTTTGGATCTTTCATAAGGGATATGCAATATATATTGATGTACATAGTAGTATGAAGATAAACAAATCACGAAACCGAAAATTCCCATAAAAATATGTACAGGAATCCTTTTTTCCCGTAAAAAATCATATACACAAAAAACGCCATGCGCTGTGATGATCATTAAAGGAATTGTCATGCCCAAAACCCGTATGGCATGAGGTATGTCCCAAGTAATCGACGCAGGAATTGGAGCAATAAGAATCCATAAAATAATATATATCGCCTCACGTTTATCGGATTTTTGTACAAGATAATAAAGTCCTAACGGGATAAAAGGAAGCATCCACAAAAAGCAAAGTCCGACAAACGGAGTATGATGCTGTTTTTCATCGTAATCAAAAAAAAGAAAAGCGGGAGAAAAATGGGTAAAATATCCTTTCAAAACAATATCGGCAGATGTAAATACTGTGTTGTCATGGAATAATCTTCTCGGGAGATTAATACCAAGTTTCGCATCATAAAACATCTCTTTCTCTTTTTGTTTATATATATCAAGTGCCTGCTGAGTGCTAAATACGCTTGTTCCTTTTACCCGAATATGAACATTATAAAAAAGCGTGTCACCAATGAGAATAGTGCCGAAAAATCCTGCCGCTACAATAAATCTGACCAAATCATTTTTATTTACTTTCCTCAGATCTTTCCAATAAAGAAGTGTTAGCACAAGGCCGAGCATGGGTGCAAGAACACGGAAACTTAGGTAAGAGTAGGTTGCCAAACCAAACGAAAGAACCGAAAGCAGAAGAAGTCCGGGTCTATGCTTCATTCCATAAAGAAACAGAGTTGCCCCCAATGTGATAAAAAAGAGTCCAACGTTAGCCTCAGCAGCCATCCTGGAAAATTGAATGTGCCACGGAAGAATTGCCAGAAGAAAAGAGGAAAGAAGAGGTATTCGTTCATTGTTAATTGTTGATTGCTTATTGATTGTTGCATTTTGTCCAAGCGCACAAAGTCCCTTCACAAGAAAAAACAAAGATAACACAGTTAGTACCCCGAAAAATGCTGAAGGGAATCTGACGCTAAAGTCGTTATATCCAAATACTGCAATAGATCCGACCGTTAGATATGCATAAACGGGAAGTTTGTAATCATCCAATGATCGGAAATATACCGGCAGAAATTTCCCAAATTCGTCTTTCCCGGTTTTGAGAACGGAATACGCATTGTATCCGAATGCTGCTTCATCCCAATTTAAAGACGGCGGGACTGACGGAAACTTATAAAACCGGAAAAATACCGCTATCAAGAGAATGCATCCTAACGCAATTTTCACAAAACGCTTCTCCATATTGTTATTCATAACGTAATTGTACTGTGTGAATACCCGCCGGGACAACTATTCCTATAAAAATATAGTTGGTTCTGAATGTCTTTACCTTCTTTCCATCTACAAACGCTTTCCAATTTTTGTGGTATATATTTCCGATAAAAAGTAATCTCTGGGCATTCGTCTGAACCGAAACGTCAATGGCGTTGTCCCTATATGTTGTTATATCTGCTCTCTCTTCAGATGAAATCGGGTCTTTATCGGTGTAAACTTCTTCCTCAATGACTCCCTGTGTCCCCATCTGAAACGAGGGAGCGTACAGAGCCTCAATAATCTTTTTTTCTTCCCGTATCACGTCAACATGGTCAAGCAGGTATACCCGAGGGAGCACGCCCATAAACTCATACACTCTCGTTTGGCCTTCCTGCATGATTTTTTGAAAACGACTATCAAGAATATCTGAAAGGGAAAGAACAAAACGTACTCCAAGAAGCTTAAATAAAGGAGAGGTAATATTTTTAGGTGTCACAATGCGGTTAAAACCGAACGGTCCGGTTATATTCGGTTCTCCCCGTTCCATAGCTGCTATAAACTTTTCATATCTGACACTATACAAAGGATCGTACCCGGATATTGATTCGATGCCGTAATACAAGCTCACATTCGGCGGCATGATTCTGTCGTCCACGGAGGTTATCCGATACGGTTTTGGTTGTTTTTCAAAAAAAGAAATAATTTCTGTTTTTGGAAAAAATAGACGTGAATCAGTAAACGGAGTAAATTTCCATGCAAAACGCGACAGATCAAAAAAAGATATACCTATAATGAGTACTGCTCCGGTCAAGGGGATAACCATATTTCGTCTCTTGTTCATTAATTCAAAAACAGTACGAATGATAACCACAAGGAAAATTAAAATGCATATAAAAGTCGGAAAAAGGATGTTCCGGCTAGTTACGTCTAATTGTTCCTTTGGAATTCCATACGTATTATTTTTTACTACATACCATATGCATCCAAATAATATTGCTGCCACGGCCACTGTTATTACCGTATATTTTTTCCTGCTGTTATGTATCCAATCTTCTAATCCGATTGCTGCCAACACGCACAGTCCGACATCAACAATGGCAAGCAGTCTTGTCGGTTGAAGCGATGAAAGGATCGGAATCCGAAAAACATACGGTGTGCCAGAAACAGGTGTGGGAAGAGCAAATAGAAGTCCGATAAGTACTACAGAAAACCAAAATGCTATATGACGTTTTTTCTTTGAAAAGATTGAATACAGTACAAAAAATAATCCAGCTATTCCGATATATCCGCAAAACTCCCCGTAATTCCATATCCCCCAATAGTTTAGAGTAGCAGGGTTACCAAAAAAATCAGGGGTCACAAACTGTATAAGATTTTGAAAAGGAAGAAAAAATCCTTCATTTTTAACTAATGCTCCGTCCTGTAATCTGCTCATACCCGGGAGTTCTGAAAGAACGGGTATCCAATGGACAGATGTCAATAACATAAACAAACCGAGACTTCCCGCAATTTCCAAAAATACACCTGTACGAAAAATAGCGGATGGTTTTTGATCTAAAAAACGGAAAATCGCGTAGGCAATCAATAAAATAAAGGAATATAAAAATACCTGACTGTGTCCGGCAAAATATTGTGCTGCTAAAACCAAACCAAGAGTGATGCCTGCTCTGATTCTTTTTTTTGTTTCGGATGCAGTCAACAGAATATCAGACAGAACCAGTAATAACGGGAGCCACAGAAGCGTTTGTCCTATAGTTCCCCATGTAAGCCATACGGTTAAAAATCCGCAAAACATAAAACATAAAGCGCCGAACAATGAGGCGTAAGGAGAAAGTTTCATGCTGATTTTCAAAAATAGATAGAAAAAAATTCCCGATAAAATCTGCTGAAGGATAATAAGCAATGTCCACGCAACAGGGAATAAAAAAAACAAAAACAATATGTTCAACGGATAAAAAAATCCTGACTGAATATTGGTGGCCAGAGGGGTTCCGGAAAATGTAAATGGATTCCAGGGATTGAGATTTCCTTTCCGCAGAGATTCTATGGCCAATTTTCTCCATGGAATCTGCTGACGAATGGGGTCCGTGATAAGGAAATTTTTAAAGGGTAATCCGGCCGGATATTCTTTGGCAATATAATCCAGATAGGGGTGATACATGCCAACCAGCGTATCGGACGGAACAGGTAATTTTCCGGAAAAAATTGTTTGCCGGAAAAAAATACCGGAAAAGAGAAGAATAAAGAATATCGGGAATAATTGTATCATTATACGTTTCATATATACTACGGCTAATATGCATATTTACTGTAATTCAATCGATNNAATCGATTGAATTACAGTAAATACCCGTTTAAAATAAATCTTGCAGTAATCTATCGAACTTCTGACAAAAAATACTGGAAGAAAATGCTTCTGATCTTACTATCGCTTCACGCTGCAGCGTTTTTTGAAGCTTTGCTGAATGAATGATCTTTTCGGTATATTCCAGACATTCTTCTTTTGTATTCCAGAGATATCCATTCTTCCCCTGATCAATTATTTCCGGCTGTCCTCCGGCATTATAGACAAGAGGAATGCATCCTGCGGCCATAGCCTCAACCGTCGTTATGCCGAAATGTTCCATCAGCTGCGGATTTGTTTCTCCGAATCCAGCTGAATGCCAATAGAGAGTTGCTTTTGCATAGTCATCTCGAAGTGTATCAAATGAAGCGTTGGCCAAAAGCTCAATCGGGAGATTTCTTGTTTTTGCTTTCAGCATCTCAAAATATTTTTGGTCTGATGGGAGCAATCCGCCGATACATTTCAATTTCCAACCTTTTAACACACCCTTTTGCATCCCTTCCGAAAAGACATCTATAAGAATCTCCTGCTTCTTTGTTTGGAAAAAAGAGCTAAAGCGGCCGACAGAAAGAATTGATTTTTCTTTTTTTCCAATATGTAATTTTTCAATATCTACCGGCGGATAAATTACTTCTGCATTCTTGCCGACCGAAGGATCGATTGCGTTTTTGGTGAATTTTGAGTTGCAGACAATCTTATGTATTTTATATCGTTTCCAGAAAGGAAAAGAGACTGTCTGAAACGGAACCTGGAAATGAAGAATAGTATAGGTGGCCAAAGAGGACGGTATGCTTCCGTCACTCAAAAAAAATATAAGATCATACTGTGAAGAAGAAAAAATCTTGCTCAAAAAAGGCTCGTTTTGGAAAATATTCGGTACGGTTTGGACGTGTGTTAGATCTATGTGAAACCGTTCCTGAGCTTTATCAATAATCGCAGGATCATTCCAAAAGATAGAGATTGTATGTGCTTTACTCCAGTGGCCGGCCAGCGTCAATACATACCGTTCCCCGCCGCTTAAACTGTCAAAGTAAGGACTGTAAAAACCTATTTTCATAATGTTGGTTTTTTCTTTTTTTTATGTATACCTATCATACTAATCATAATTCCGATTCCCATCAGCATCGCATACATTCCGTACGTGAGCGACGTTGGCCAATAAGAGAATGCAACAGTGTGTTCTCCTTCCGGTACCGGTACTGCCTGAAAATCATAATCTGCCCGGTATACCAATGCAGGCTTATCATCAACAGTTGCCTTCCACCCCAGATCAAATGTTTCTGATCGGAATAGTAATTTCGGAACGGAATTTACCACTTTCACTGTCACGCTTGACGGGGTATAACTGATTTCTTTTATAGTCCCCTCTCCGTATCCGGGTTCAATAACAGGCTTTTTTTCTAATACTAATGTATTTCTTCTGTCAAAATCTTTTTGAAAAAGCGTATCGATGATTTCCTGATCTCCGTTTCTGATGACATATGAGGAGGCAAAAAATAATCGCGGAAATACATGTACGTATTCCAATACTTCATAATGTTCATCCCGATACAGGGATTTGAATTCATCATCACCGTATTGCCAATAGGGAAATGCCCATATGTTTGTCCCGTCACTCATTCTGTGAAGAATGTATTTTACTCCGAGAAGCTGAAGAGCTGGAAGCGCATATCTTCCATTTTTGTCAAACTGGACTACCGATCGGGATCCGGGGGATACTATGCCGTTTGAAACCGCGTTGATGAATTCGCCATATCTTCCCTGATACATCGCATCATATCCTTCTATAAGAGGAATATCAAAAAATGAGCCGACTTCATTCCCAATATTTCCAAATACACGATTCATGCTAATTTCCTTTTGTAACCACGTTATTGCTTTTACCGGTGGGTAAACAAGATTTTTCGGATCAAACGGCATCCATTTATATGCATATCGGTATGAATCAAAACAGCAAAGGAATATAAGGACAACCGATGCAATAGGGATACTGTTCCATCGTTGTATAAATCCGAACACTATCACTCCGCATACAGCAATAGTCAAAGCAGTCGGTAAAAGAATATTTCTTTTAGCAATCAATATCTGTTCCGGAGGCAATGGCTTCAGCACATACAATACGATCCATACGGCACACAAAAATAATCCTAATCCGACGACAAACGTAATTTTATTTTTCCGGTCATGCTTCTTCCAATCAAGGATAAGCTGGTCAAAACCAAAAGCAGCCAGTACACAAAGGGTAAAACTGGAAATAATGATAATCCGGGATGCAGCGCTTGTAGAAAGAACAGGAATTTTCAACTGAAATAGTGCTATGGACAGAGGAGATGCGTAGGCTAATAAGAATGAAGTGAAAAAAATGACGATAAAAAATTTTTTCTCGATGTGTTTTGAAAAAAAGACTGCATAGAAAGACAGTACAAGTGGTATCACTCCAACGTACCCTGCCCATTCCGCATAATGTCCAAACCAATCATTACGGGTTACGGGATTTCCATAAAAATCCGGAGAGAAAAAAGTCAGGATGTACTGCCATGGAATAACTTCCTTAACCTGAGTTTGGATTGCTCGAACTGAGGAAATGTATGCATCATATGTAAGAAAAAGCTGCGGAGCTGATACAAGAAGTCCGACACAGAGCATCATACAAAGCAGTATTCCCTGTTTTCTTTTTCCGGATTGAATCGTTTCAAAAAGAAGATAACACAGAGAAGCAACAAATACATACACGCTTATTTGAAAATGTCCGGAAAAAAATGAACATGCAATTCCCAAAGCGCCAATGCTAAATGCTCCTGGTGATTCTGTTTTTACATACCGCCGAATGCTCCATAAAATTAAGGGTAAAAATAATACTGCAAACCCAAGCGTTCCGTACGCCATCCACGTGACTAGAAAACCGGAAAACATAAATCCGACTGATCCGATGGTAGAAGATGCTTGTGAACATCTAAGCTCACGCAAAAACAAAAGCATGAATAAACCGGCAAGCAATGGCTGCAAAAGAATGAGAATACTCCATGCATCGATGAACGGCAGGAGATAAAATAATATGTTAAACGGATTAAATACAGCTGACTGATAATTCCCGGCATGCATCGTTCCGGAAAAACTGTATGGATTCCATAGAGGAATTTCGCCTTTTTTCCATGTCTCTATAGTAAATTTTTTCCATGGATAAATTTGAGTAATGACATCCGGCATGGCATTATTCTTTACTGCCATTCCATATGAAGCGTTCCATGGGGGAAAAAAGGAAACTAAATATTTTGATGGAAACGGAACAAGCCCCTTGAAAAAGTAAGAAAAACTGAAAAATAACCATAAGGCGAGTATGACAATAATCGGCCATGTTTTATTTATGAAACGTTTCATGCTATCCATACACGGTATTGATGAGCACATAATTAAGAACGTGATGAGCACATGAAAATAGTCTCACGTGCTAATCAAGTGTTTTTTTTCACGTGCTCATCTCTCTGCAGTTCCCACAGCTTTGCGTAGGTGATAAACATGGAAAATGCCTGATACAGGCTTTCAATCCAGCCGACCGTCCCCATACGCCATCCGCCTTCTCTCATAAATGATTGAAAAAAACCGGTCATCATGACGCGGATAAGTCTCCACCACGCTATGTTTGCGTGATGAGCATTAAACCTGAGTTGTGCTTCAAAGTCAGACCATTCATTTGTCTTTGCAACCATTTCTTCAAGAGTTCTATGAGTATTATGTATCAGCGGGTTTGTTAATACCCCCATTTTTCCATCAATAATTGCGGTCTCGTGCAATTTTCCTTTCCATCGAATAAGCTTGTCTTTCACAAACAACCGCTGCATCTTGTCCTGTACAGGCCATTTATACCCAAGGTAATAATTTTGACGGCGCAGATAATACCCATTCACGTTATCGGACTGAGGATGAGGGTCAATAGTTTGAAAAATTTCTTTCTCAAGATCTTTGGTTATAATTTCATCCGCGTCAACATACAGAATCCATATTCCTTTCGATTTATCTTTCCCGAAGTTGCGGAGAGCAGAAAAATCAGTTTCTGTAAATCGCTCAATCGAGGTGTTGTATCTTTTTGCAATATCAGTGGTTTTATCCGTTGATCCGTTATCAACAATAATAATTTCGTCACAAAACCCGAGGCTCTCAAGGCATTTTGCTATCCGGGTTTCCTCGTTTTTTGTAATCACAACAGCGGATAAGAGTATAGATTTATTATTCATGATATTGACCCATATTGCCTTTTAAAAAATCAAAGACCGCACGTTTTTTAATAGAAGCCCCGCGCGTAAAAATTCGAATCCCTTCTCTTAAGAGAGCAAATTTTGTTCTTAATGGTGCATATTTCATCCCGATTTTCAAACGGTTTCTTGTTTGATAATATTCATGCAGACTACTCCCCGACCCTCCCGATGAAGATGCATTTTTGTGCCAAACAATTGAAGCGGGATTGTACACAGTTTTAAATCCAGCTTGTTGAATGCGAAGAGAAAGGTCTAAATCTTCCATATACATAAAATAAGATTCATCAAGAAATCCTATGCTTTTCAATATATCCAAACGTGTAAAAAAAGAACATCCGGTAATAAAATCAGATTCCGCTTCACTGTCGTATTGACCCTGATCAACCTCATTTACACCCCGATGGGATGCAAGCATGTTTTTCCAGTCAATACTACCTCCGGCATACCATAAAACATGCCCAAGATCCTTTTGTTGATACCTGTTTTTATGAAACTCAAGCCCTCTATAAAAGTAAATTTTAGATCCTACGGCTCCAACTGTTGTATCTTGAAAAGAAGACAATGCAGAAAGAACATTCGAATCAACTACAGTATCATTGTTCAAGAACCATATATATTCTGCCTTTTTTTCTTCTGCATAAGAAATCCCAATATTATTTCCTCCTGAAAATCCGAGATTTTTCCCGGTATCAATACAATGTACCCAGGAAAATTTATTCTTTATCTCTTTGATAGAACCATCAGTTGAACCGTTATCAACTACAACTACCGATAATGACGGATAATCTTTATATACTGCTACTAACGAAGACAGACACTCGAGAGTATCAGCTTTCCCATTCCAATTGAGAATAATTGCATACACCGAAGAAAACTTCATAGAGATAACCGTCTCCTAATTTTTAGTATGAGTTTGTCCAAAATCCCTGGCGATTCCTTTATCCGAGATGTAATCATCCAATAAGAAAATTCTTTTCCTGCTCTTTTGAATTCATGCAGGACTATTGGCAATCCCATTGATTCTTGAGGAAATTGTTCCATCTCCCACAGCTTCGTAAATACGACAAATGAATAAAATGCTTGAAAAAGGGATAATACTAAACCGTGAAGGCCGTTTTTATACCCACTTTCCGCAAAATACGTTTTCATAAAATCAGATAAAGGAAATCGAATGGCATCAAACCAGGAGAGTTGATACTGGGCTTCTCTTAGTGCTATAGATTCACTTGTCGTGCATCGCTCAAGCTTGGTAAGATATTGAGAAACTGAATCATAATTATGATGAATATAGGGATGCGTAAGTTCTCCCATTTCACCGTCTACTTCAATATTTTCATGTATGTGTTTACACATGAATTTACCGCTCCTATTTTGAAATAACCGTAATTTCTTATCCGGCCACCAGAAACCATGTTGAATCCACTTACCGAATATTATATTTTTTCTTGGAATCCAATATCCTTTTTTTGCTTGAGATACCTCTAATTCCAAAATGCGTTGAATTTCATCTTTTAGTTCCTCAGTCACTTCCTCATCAGCGTCAAGATTTAATATCCAGTCTCCTGTTGCTTTTTCAAATCCATAATTTTTGTTGATATTGAGCATCAAATTGTTCTCTCTTTTGTAAACAGCTGCTTTCAATGATTTGGCGATCTTTGCTGTCTGATCCGTTGATGAGTTATCTATCACGATAATTTCATCTGCCAAATGAGCTACTGAGGATAGACACGTCCCTAATTTTTTTTCCTCGTTATATGCAGAAATGACAACGGAGAGCGTATGTTTCATAGTTATTTCCTCTTAAAAAAAGAAAAAACTGAAAGAATCCTCTTTTTCTCAAAAAACCACACTATACCTATATAAAGTATAACACCGATGAACCCTACAATGACCATTCTGGCAGGTTCATAGGGTTTTGGTCCCCGTAAAAAGAAATATACACACCCTTGGGCAACGGAAGCCGCAATCGGAATCCGGACGCTTTGAATAAAAGAAAAAGGGCTTACTTTTTTTACCAGAGCTACCACGATGAAAATTGACAGCGAAAGAACGGTTTGAGCAAGAGCAACACCGGTAAATCCCACAAGCGGAATAAACGCGAGAGTTAAAACCCATGTCGCGACGGTCCAAAATACCATCAAAAACAGAGTAATTTTAATTTTTCCGACTGCGTTAAGAGCGTTAGTCAAAGGTGTGGAAAACGAAGCAACCAACGATGTTATGACAAAAAGATAAAATGAAAATAATGCAGGATACCACTTACTATACTTTGGAATGAATGATACTGCCGGTTCAATAAAGAAAAGAAGCCCCACGGAAATTGGAATAATGGTAGCAGCGAGTCCGAATAATGTTTTTTCAATAGCTTTTCCTAAGAAAGCTTTGTCATGTTGAAGCCGGGAAAATGTCGGAAACGTTACCCTGATAACGCTGTCCATAATAAGCCGCAATGGAACTTCAGCCCATTTTTTTGCCCATCCGATATACCCGACCTCCGTAAAACTTAAAATCCTGCCCAAAAATATGGTCATAAGATCATCTTTCACAAGAGCCAGTATGGAATTAAGCTGAAAAGGAATACCGAATCGAAGCAGTTTCTTCGCAGCAGGCAGAGAAAATCCAATAGATATTTTCCACGGTGCGATACCATACAATACCAATAGACCGGCTATTGCCCGTACAAGAACCGCATACGAAAAACTTGCAATACCAAACCCTTGCCAGGCCAACGCAACCGATACACTATAGAATCCGATCGTTTCAACAATTTGGGGAATAACCAATTTATTAAAATCAAGCTTCCGTTCCAAAAGAACCGATGGGATTGTTTTAAGGGAAGAAAGAAAAAATGAAGCAATAAGACTCCTCAGAAGCCATACGCCGCTTTCATCCAATGAATAAAACTCTCCTATGGAATGCGATAAAAAAAACATAACGAGACAGAGCGTAAGAACTAATCCCTGCTGAATCGTAAACGTTGTCCTAAGGTCAGAGTCGGTAAGTATTTCTTTTTTCTGAATAAGAGCAGCAGCCAATCCGATATCCGAAAAATATGAAAGAAATGAGATGCAGGCAGACACTACATAAAAAACACCGAAAACAGCTGGGCTTAAAAATATTGTTAAAAGAAATGTGGCGCTAAACGCGACTATCTGAATAAAAAACGTTCTCCCGGTCAGAGCTACAATTCCTTTTACTGCTTTTTCTCTGATAGTGGCAACATCAATTTCCTGCATATGAAGAGAAACCAAAAATTACTATCTCTTCCAAGGCCGGGTGAAAAAAAGGCGTTTCAAACCTTCTAAATCTCCCTGTGCGGTTTTTAGAACGCGTACGGTTGATCCGGGGTTATCTACCCATGTTACCGGTTCTTCATAGATCCTCAAGTGAGATTTTTCTGCAAAAATGAGAAGTTCCGTGTCAAAAAACCACGCATTGTCTTGTATATGAGGAATAATAGTTCTCACAACATCTTTGGTCACTGCCTTAAATCCGCACTGCGCGTCAGTAAATCTCACCCAAAAAAATAATTTTATGAGTGCGATATATCCTTTAGAAGTAATCGTTCTTAAAAAACTCCGGCCGTACACGCGGGATCCGGCTGCATTTCGAGTGCCTATCGCTATATCATAGCCCCGTTCTAAAGACTGAATAAGCGGCGGAAAATGCCGAAGATCCGTGGATAAATCAACATCCATGTATGCCATAAGGTCCGCCTTGCTTTTGGACCAAGCGAATTTTACCGCTCTCCCTCTTCCTTTTTTGTCTAAATGGAGAGAGTGCACACGGGCGTGTTTCTTTGTCAGCGTATTGGCGATCTCAAGCGTTCTATCCGTAGAAGCATTATCCGCTATTACAATTTCCCAATCAAAAGAATCAATGTGGGTTTTGCAGTATCCCACAAGTGTTTCTATGCGCTCCGACAGCTCAATTTCTTCATTATATACGGGTATGACGATAGTTACGGATGTTTTTCTTCCCATATATAAAAATAACGGCCATTCCAATTATGGTTATTAGCGTCAACCCATTTCCGATCTCCCTGACAAACGTATCAGAAAACCGCATTTCTACAAGGTTGATCCCAGTTGATAGTACCACGTAAGGCTGTCCTTGAACAACTTTTGGCTTCACCTCGTCTCCGTTTACAAAAAACGTCCAACCGGGGAAAAACGCCATATTCAGCTTCAATTCCTGTTTTTTATAGGCTTCTACTTGATATTTCCCTCCAGTTTCCGTCTCCCATATCTTTTTCACATTGGTAAACTCATTGCCAGTCACACGCTCCTGTACGACCCGAGAGACGGTTTCCGGAATTTTTATACCTTGAGGCAAGTATTCATCTGATACTTTTGAAGCTCTCCAGCGTAATTCTTCAAGATTAGTAAATGATTCTGCTGGACTGCTATACAGATACTGCGGGGTAAAAAGTTTGGCATTAATAAGTATACTACCTCCTCCGAGAATGAATAGGGAAATAATCGAAATCAGAGATTTCCTTTTATAGAGCACATATCCTGAAATAAGCGCTATACATACGCCTAGTGGACCCAAAAACCGCCATGGATATTGCACGAAGGGAAAAAATGGAATAATTTCCCAAACGGGTCGGGAAATTTGTAGCGTTAAAAAGAGCAATAACCCCGACAATATCGCCGTTCCCATCAAAATAAAATGTATTCGTTTCCCTTTTTCTTTTGAAAAAAACCGCATGAAGAGTGCCGCGATAAACACTATGATGTGAAGTTTTCCCAATTTAAATGATATCCCATCCAAACATCCCGGTGCGGAGCCTCCGAATCCCCATGGGGAATCCCACAATTGTAAAAAACAAATATAATGATTTTTATACTTTGCTGTATCTCCTATCACTTTCTGTACATTTACATACGACATTTCAGCTATAGCCGGAAGCCAGAAAAATGCAGTCAGTCCTAAGGCTATTGCGCATATAGCTATAAGCGGAGGTATAAAAGAGCGGATTGTTCGTTTTTTCTTCTGTAGTGAAATAAGAAACGTCAGTAAAACGACCAACGCCATGCTACCGGTTACCACGTATCCAAATACCGTATGGGATACAATAATTCCTGCGAGAGAAAAACCAGTTACGAAAATACCTATCCTTTGTTTGTTTTTTTGAGAAACGAGAAAAAATCCAAAAAAGACGAGAGGAAGAAACGATATCGCCCAAATCTCTCCTACGGCACCCCTCACGTACAGCTGTACTGCTCTATAAGGAAAATAAGCAAAAAGCGTTGCAGAAAGAATCCCGCCAAATGCACCAAATATGCTCGATGAAAGAATGTACATCCCTATGCTCCCCATAACAACGCCTATTCCAATCATGATTTTTGTAGCCGTGAGCGCATCTAGTCCTAAGGCGTTGATGCCTCCTCCTATGTAATACGGAAGCGGTCCGTAAAAATTAAATAGCGGATACCCATAGCCATACCCCAAATCCGATACGATGCGGACAGGAAATTGACCATTCTTAAGAGCCTTTGTCATCTCGATAACCCTGGCAACCTGCGCATCGTCATGCATAGGGAAAAAACCTGATGAAAATAAGGGGCGAATAGTAAACAACGTTACAATGATGACGCAAATCCAGGGAATAAGCTTTTTTATCATAGACGCGTGTTTTTTCGTACTTTTTTAGAAAGAAGAACAACTAAATACACGCCATACAGAATTACTCCGATGCTGCTTATGACATCTGCCAAATAGCGGAAAGCGGTTTCCCGAAATTCAAATGTTATAGTATGATCCCCTTTTGGAACAATCACCTGCATGACTCCTTTTGGATTTACATAAGAAAGCTCGACGGGTTTTCCGTCCAGTATCGCTCCCCAACCCGGATAATAAAGAGTGTTCAATTGTATAACACTTTCTTCTTTGAGATTTAATAACGCATCAACTTTGTTTGTTGAATTGTTTTTGACTGTTACAGTACCTTTTCCTGAAAAAAGCATCAGTTTGTCATACGCCCGCTCTTGCGGTTGTTCTTTTACCCATTTGGGCATATATTCATCATGCACTGTGGTTGTTCCTTCATTGGTTACATAGAATCCTTCTTCACGGAGAACGCTTTGTACATTCCATAAAAGGGGTATGCTCCCGGAAACCAGAAGTAAAGAAAGGAGAATTCCTACCCATAGGGTTCTTTTTTTATCCAGTTGAGAAATAAAGTATGCAAGAAGCCATGGACCTGCGATAAATACTGCGGATAACAATCGATACGGAAATTGTATAAATCGTATAAATAAAGATGATCCCCAGAACAATCTTCCGACAAATGAAGAACCGATTGCGGTGACTATTGCCACGATGCAAAAAAATACATATTCACTGCTCAATATCGTTTTTTTCCTCTTCATGAGGAGGACAAGCGGTATAAAAAAGGGGATATTCATTATAAGGAGGATGTGGCTCGTCTTCAGATAATCAAATGGGTTCGATACTACGACAGTATCAAATCGGATAAATGTCCGTTCAAAAAAGGCGGGGATCCAAAAAAACGATGCTATGCATAAACCAATAAAAAGGGGTAGAACGGCGCTCCATTTTTTCCGAATAATACTATACCCTACAATAATAACTCCCACAAGGAACGACAGGGTGTTATGGCTAATCAAAAACAATGCCGTTATCGGGGGAAGAAGCCATACGTATCCGGATTCAATACCCCACACCAAAACAATGGCAAGGGCAGCAGATAATAATTCTCCCACTGAACCGCGCTTATAAAGATCATATAAAACGTACGGAGAAACCGAAAAAGATAGTGCACCGATAAAGCTCGGGGCATGAGAAAAAAATTTCTTTAACCAAAAAAATAAAAATACTGTACTTACACAGATTGATCCTCCAAGGATACACTCAACAATGACCGGATATGGTAATTTAAACAGTCGGAGTATGGATCCTATATAGAGAAATCCAGGATACAGGAAGTTTGCTACCGGATATCCATAATTATAATTCAATCTGGATAAAAATCGAACGGGAAATTGACCATCCGCGAACGATTGGTAAAAAGCAGTAAGCCGAATCACCATCCAATCTCCGTCGTCAGTAACGATAAAACCAGGTTTTAGTAAGGGAAGTAAAACCAATAAGGAAAAAAACAACAATGCAATAATCGACCATATCATTTTTATTCGATCGTTCTTCATATACGGTGCTTCATCTCAGGGAGTGGTTATTTTATATAAACGCATCGTGGAATTTTTGTTTAATCCCTTTTGATATCCATAAAGAAGTTTCAGCGGCCACTGGAAAGGAACAGCCTGACTTTGATACATGACAAAATATGCAGGATGTTCTGCTGCCCGCTGCATCATATCAGTCGGCATCTGGGTTGGGAGCGGCCAGATTCCGTGGATATCAATATTTTTGTTGTCGCCTAAATATATCTCGAATGCGTAGGGTAACAAACCGAATGTTCCTTCGGTATAAACGCTTATATTTCCTTTTGCGGATTCATTTTGAAAAAACTTGACGATCTCGGAAACACCCCATCCGGATGGCCAATCGTCGATATATTGACCCCGTTCTGATCTTGGAATGTGCGCGTTCTTAATGTCGACTATAATTCCGAATGAAATGTACATGCTTACAAGACATATCAACCCGATGCATAAAAATCCTATCCGTGTATTCTTTATACGACCAAACAGTTCTCCAAGCATCCATGCGCTTAATACTAAAAGCGGCATCGTCATGAAAAGAATAAATCTTGGGTAGAGAACCCTTCCAAATAACGCAAGAGCTGCAAACGGTAAAAACCACCAGAGCATCAATAATGCTTTTTCGCGGACATTCTTCCGAAAAATACACATGGAAGCAAGTGTTGAAAGAAAAACCGGCCACGTCATATACCCAATAAGCCAGTTGAACATTCCGCGGATATTACCGAAGAAAAATTCGAACGGATGGGTAATCCATAAAGAAAACGGGTACACAAAAATCGTATCTTTTTGAGCAATGATATAAAAATACGGAGATAGCCGTAATATACTGTAAACGAGTTGCGAAAGAAGAGCGCTGATACCCACCAATCCCAAAAAACGCAGTAATCTCAATCCGAATTGTTTTGCCTTCCAATCAAAAAGAAGAAGGGTAAAGGGAATAAGATACAAACTCAAAAAAGCCGATGTTTTATTGAGCATCCCTATGCCCAGCATCAATCCAAAAATGAGAGCAATATCAAGTTGGATTTTCCGTACCAAAAGAATTCCCAAATAGAGATTCCATATAAAAAACGTAGAAACAAGGGAATCATAGAGCGCTAATCTATCGTAAAAAAGCGCAAACGGAGAAATAAGATAGAGTATGCTGCTTATCACTCCTATTCGTCTGCTTCTGAAAATTTCGTGTCCCAATACATACATCCCTATCAAACTCAGAAGTCCTGAAATAACCGAGACGAGACGGCCTGCGAATAATGGATCCTGAAAAAGCCTCAATGAAACCATCATGGCCCAGGTAAAAAGCGGCTGTTTTCCATCGGTGAGAGATATAAACCTCCAGCTGGCATCCCTTCCTCCAATTTGAGCCCATCGAATATAGATTGCCTCATCCGTAAACATAGGAAGAGCGGTCAGATTAATAAGACGGGAAATGACATAGAAACAGGAAAGGATAATCAACCAAACAACCGGCTGTTTGAGAAGTTTTACCATATACAATCAAGGGTGTATTGATTATATCCTACATTGGAAAAAATCAATAACGCTTCCGCTCTATCAGAGCAAGTACTCCTGATGCTGCGATCGGCACTCCCGTAACCCATAGTTTTATAAGCGGCACCGGATCATTCCAGTGGCCATAATAAAGATACGGAGCATATCTGAGGAGCAGTCCTAGAGAAATACCAAACGTTAGCGCTATGAGCCATTTTTTCCTTGGGTAAAGTGCGATAAAAGGCAATGTCCATAAAAAATACCAGGGCATAACCTCACGTTTCGTAAACAGAAGAAATCCAAAAGTACCCGTTGCCATGAGGACAAGAGGCAACCACCTGACTTTCCCAAAAAGATATATGGGAATTAAAAAAACAGATATGAGTTTCATTGCAATGGATACTGATAGGGTAAAAAATGATAACACTGTTCTTTGCCGGGTAAAAAGATAGAGTGCAAAAACGGCACATCCCATCATAACACTGTCATTATGTGCGCTCACCAAAGACTCAATGATGACCAACGGGTTAAAAGCAAACATTGCCATACCGCTAAGAGCCAAAGAATCGTCTTCCCGTTGTAGTATGTTCAAAATACTATAACACGTCAGCGCATAGAATGCCGCAATAAGCAGCTTAAAATTCCATAATATCCACAAAAAATAACCGAATCCAAAAAGATACGGAACAAGCGTCATCACGATCCATAAGGGAGAATAAATGCTTACAACATGTGTCCAGTGCATAAATGTAAGCCATGATTCAAATCCGGTAAATTGCAGAGGCGTTACTTCATAAGGATTCTTTTGATACAAAAGTACCGTCTTTGCGGTAAACATATGATTGAAAAGATCATAAGAAAATGCCGGATAGGCAAAGATCAGTATTCCGGTCATACAGAAAATCATGATCCAAATGTGAGTTGCTCCTAATTTTTTTTTCGATATAAAATACAGCGTCAGCCCGTACCAAAAAAATAGCAAAAAAAGTATTCCTAAAAAAAGAACAAGCGACACCGGACGATGAAAGTATCCGATTGACTGGAAAGCTTTTTGTATCGTCTGCCAGACAGATATTCTTGATAGTGTCAGGTTGAGATCAACCTGCGTATAGGAATAGAGAAAAAGTCCAAAGCTATTGATTATCCCGAAGACATAAAAAATGATAGGTGCAATTTTTTTGTCGTATTTCATATGTTTGAAGCCGTATTATATGCGGTACATCCCTTTCCATGCATTGATCCGTATGAAAAAAATATCCAAAAGCCCCTGCCAGGAATCGGTAATGGGATTTACTCTTCTTGTTTCGACGTAATGCCACTCAACAGGCACTTCTTTAATCTTATATCCGAGAGTTTTTGCCAAAAATAAAACCTCAATATCAAATCCCGCGGTTACCATAGAGCCGGTCACTGTTTTCATTTTGCCGTATAATTCTAAGCGCTTGAAAATAGCGCCTGCGACGCCTTTTCGAAATGCCTTAAAGCCGCACTGCGTATCGGAAATTCCCTGTAATCCCAATATTAGCGTGCGTAAAAACATAAATCCCCGTGCCATAAACTGCCGCAGTATTGGCGCACCTTCCCGTTTCGTTTCCCGGGAACCGATCACCACATCAAACCCTTTTTCAAACCAAGGTAGTAGTTTTTCTACTTCTTTCAGCGGGGTAGCCTGATCAAGATCTGAAAAAAGAACATAGGTCCCTTTTGCTGCCAACACTCCGGTGATGACCGTTGCGGCTTTTCCCTGATGCGGATTATCTATATACTGAAATCCTTTGTTTGTCCGAATAAAATCTTTAATAAGCATTCCTGTTTGATCTGATGAACCGTCATTCACTACAAGAACTTCCCAGGAATACGGTTGCTGGTCTAAATATCGGAAAACTTTATCAAGAACACCTAATCGGATATTGGTCTCTTCATTGTACGCAGGAATGACAACGCTTAAGAAAGGTTCTTTCATAAGGTTTGGTCTCTTTCTTGATAAGGGATAAGCTTATAGAGCTTAACCACAGAAACGTACCACTCCTTTTCAATCTCTGCTCTTCCGAATCCGGCCACTTCCCATAAAGAATTTCCTAATGGCTGACAGGAAATATCTTCACAAACGATAAGAAGCTGATCTGTCACTGTTTGTCTCACAGGATCGAGAACGGCATTTTCTATGGTAATAGGAGATCTCCCCCAGAGTTCAAAAAAATATCTGTATGCATGATCTGAATTTCCGCCGGAAATAAGGGCAAAGTTAAAAGGCTTTCCGTCGGTGTTATTAATCACGTCCTCTGCAATACGCTCTACCTGGCCCAACTGATTATTCGGTTCAAACCGAAATGGCATACCCAGCCAATTGTATAGTACGAGTCCCGTGACAATACCATACCCAACGCCTCTCCACATTCGTCCCTGAAAGTACAGCATGTTATAGAGAAGTCCGATTATATAGAACGGAAAGAAATACATAATTCCAAAATAGTAATCATAAATTGATTTTTTATAAAAACCAAAGAAAACTAATATTACGACAAGCCATAAGAACAACAGTGTGAATCCGAAAGAAAAACGGGCAGCTCTTTTTGCATCAAAGGAAAACGTATCATTCCAATATCTTTTCCAAACATAAAACCCTATAACAATACAGATTGCTGAGAGTCCCAATATCCATGTCGTACTTATAAAGAGGGTTTTATCAATATTGGGTAGATTTCCGAATGCTCCTTTTTCTGGAATTCTTAATAAGAATCTCCCGAATAGTCTAAAATAAACATCACCTATGTTGGTAAAAAAATGACTGAGAGAAAATCCTGTATCTTTTCCTTCGAATACAAACAGCATGATTGAGCGCATATTCATAAATCCGTGTCTAACCTCAAAAGCCAAAAACGGAAAAAATCCGATTAAAAATCCGGTCATTCCTGCACTATAGTGTTTTATATGAGAACGGTTTCTTCCATAAAGAAGAAACCATATGGCTGCCACAACAAAAAGTGCAAGGAATGTATAATGAAGCTGTAATCCAATACCTAAAATAATTCCGATCCAAAATACCCGCCTCCAGTGATTGCTTGCGACAACATCCCAAAGAAAAAAGAACAGGAGAATTCCAAAAAACGGCACAATATTGGGATTCCACGAAGATCTGGAATATGAAATAACAAGGGGAGACAATGCATAGAGACCTGACGCTACAAGTCCTGTTTCGGTTCCGAACATTCGTTTTCCTACTCCATACACAAGACCTATCGTTGCAATACCAAATAAGGCTACCATAACAGCAGGCCCCACGGGACTAAAGTTCCATAGCCACAAAAACGGCGCCATAAAATAGTAATAAATCGGTCCCATAAAAAATCCGCCGACTGATGCAGTCGGACCCAATAATGTCCATTTCCCGTCAACAATCATACGTTTTACAATGAGAACATCTCTTCCCTCATCTCCCAAAAAAGTCATATAGAGAGAGATTTTGTAAAGACGAAGATAGGCTCCGATAGCTAAAATCGTAAATATAGGCAACCAAGATAAAATCTTAGAGTAAATTTTTTTCATATCAATATGTCATTGCGAGCCCCGATCTAATCGGGGCGAAGCAATCTCTCAAATAGTAAAGATTGCCGCGTCTCCCGACGTGACGTCGGAATCCTCGCAATGACAAGACCACCCTAGCTTTTCTTCCAAATCACTTTCGAGTACATGGTGAAATTCCAAATAAGCCCGAGTCCGACGCCCAGGATATATGCATAGAAATACGCAGGGATTCCGAAAAGAAGCGTTCCTACGTAAACCGTTCCCGACTGGATGACGAGGGCGCCTAACGATGTTATATTGAATTGGACGAACTTCAGTATCGTCCTTTTCCCTTTGATTTTCCTCTCCCTAAACGTCCAGGCGTTATTGAGGATAAAATTGGAAATGATTGCGCATTCCGCTCCTATTGCGCTTCCCACTGCCGGATGAATTCCTATCATTTTTAGGCCGACAAGGATAACGGTGTTTATAAGAAATCCTATCGTTCCGACAACGGCAAACTTTCCGAAATGTCCCTCAAGAATATCCGTTATTCGAGCCCGTATCACATACTCAAGGACATTTTTGATATATTCAAACGGTGCGATTTTTGATCGTCCGTAAAGCCTGTCAGTAAAATGAAACGGTATTTCGACAATCTTTGCCCTCTGTTTCACTGCTTTATGAAGAAAAGCAATTTGAAATACGTACCCGCTGTATTCTTTCATTTCATCCTGTGCCTGGATAAAAAAATGTTTTTTGAACGCCCGATACCCTCCTGTCCAGTCGTGCACTGACGGATAACCCAGACCAAATCGCACTATTGCATTTCCGACGATGCTGAATATTTTTCTGTGCAATCCCCAATTTTCCGGAATTGATCCTCCTTTGATGTACCTGCTGCCGACTGCAAAATTAGCTCCATTGTCGATAGCCCTGATAAATTCCGGCAATTTTTTTGAATCATGGGATAAATCCGCATCCATCTGAACAATGAGATCTGCATCAAGAACATTGATAGCATACGTCATGCCCCGAAGGAGAGCTTTCCCTAACCCTTCTCTTTTTCCAGAAATACAAAAAACATCTTTATGGGTTTTTTGATATTCTTTTACTGCGTCTTTTGTTCCGTCAGGAGACGTATCATCAGCCACAAGAAACGATAGGGTATGTTTTTTAATCGCAGGTTTTAACGCTTCAAGCTGGTCAAGAAGCTGAACTATGTTCTCCCGTTCATTATACGTAGGTAAAATTACTACGATATTCATAGTAAGAGGACGGGAGATTATATCCGTTCTCTCCAATAATTGAGGAGGTCTTCCATCGTTTTTTCAAATGGAATTTCTGGAATCCAACCCGTCTTTTGACAAAATTTTGTATTATCTCCGATAAGAACCGGCACATCTGATGGCCGCATGCGGGACGGGTCTTCTTTTATCGTCACGCGTACTTTGCTCTTACCCAACAGGAGATTCAGCATGTCTTTTGCTTTCACCGCTTTTCCAACGCATATGTTGTATACTTCTCCCGGTTCGCATTTTTCTACAGCAAGCACATATGCTCTCACCATATCCCGTACATCAGTCCAGTCGCGCTGAGCTTCCAGATTTCCGACATAAATAACCGGTTCCTGCTTGCCTTTTTCAATCATCGCAATTTGTTTGGCAAAATTTGAGGTGACAAATGTTTCTCCTCTCCGGGGACCGGTATGGTTAAATCCGCGGGTCCGAATAATTTTCATTTGATAGGAACAGAAATACTGATATCCCAAATAATCCATAGCGACTTTTGATACTGCATACGGACTTTGGGGACGCAACGGGTTGGTTTCTTTGATCGGCACTTCATCAGGATGTACTAATCCGTATTCTTCGGAAGAACAGGCAATTTGGATGACAGCGTCAATTTTGGCCTGTCTTACTGCTTCAAACAAATTTGCTGATCCGATAATATTCACCTCAAGTGTAACAGACGGTGAAACCCATGACGTAGGGACAAACGACTGAGCAGCTAAATGGAAAATATAATCCGGCTTAATGCGGGACACCGTTGCGTATAAACTATGAGAATCCAATAGATCTGCATCCTCCAGATGAAGCTTATTGATAATTGATTCGATATGATCCATTTTCGATCGCGGACGGGATAATCCATATACTTCATACCCTTTTGATAATAATAGTTCTGCCAAGTGACTGCCAACAAATCCTGCAATGCCGGTAATGAGTACTTTCTTTGCTGCCATATACGTACATCCTCCTTTTTCCTTCTATTGTCATCCCGAGGCTTTTTTGGAGGAATCCCGAATGGGATTTCTCACTGCGTTCGAAATGACGATAATCGCATTTATTATTCTTTCTTATTATACCTTCAGTTGTTCTTCCTGTCATTACATGCGTCCAACCCCATAGTAGACAAATCCCAGATCTTTTACAGATTGCGGATTATAGATGTTTCTTCCGTCAAAAAGAACTCTCCCTTTTAATTCTTTCGCTAAACGTACTAAATCAATCTGCCGAAATTCATTCCATTCCGTGATAACGGCAACTGCATCTGCTCCGCGGGCTGCTTCGTATGCGGATGTTGCGTACGTTATGCCTTTCGGAAGCACTGTTTTTGCATTGTCTATTGCAACAGGGTCATAGGCAACAATATGCACGCCTTTTTTCAAAAGTTCCGTAATAATATCTATCGATGGGGCTTCGCGCATATCATCGGTATTAGGTTTAAATGAAAGCCCGAATATGGCTATGGTCTTCCCTTTTACCTCCCCGTCAAAATGTCGGGTAATTTTTTCAATAAAATTCTTTTTAACCTCCTTATTGACGTCTTCAACTGCCTGAAGAAGGGAAAAATTATATCCGCGATCTCTGGCTATCGCAATAAGAGCCTTCACGTCTTTTGGAAAACAGCTCCCTCCATACCCGACCCCGGGATAAAGAAATTCTCTTCCAATTCTCCGGTCTAGTCCAACTCCTTCAAGAACCTTTTCAACGTCCGCACCCACTTTTTCAGAAAGAATCCCGATAGCATTCGCAAAAGAAATTTTTGTGGACAACATGGAATTTGAAGCGTATTTAATAAGCTCCGCAGTTTCAACGTTGCATAAAACAACGGTGCCGTCGATCGGCTTATGAAATTCCGTTAAAAGATTTGCTGCGCGTTGGGAGTTGGTTCCGATAACCACCCGATCAGGATGAAGAGTGTCGGATATTGCCGTTCCTTCACGTAAAAATTCCGGTACTGATGCCATGGCAAACGATGATCCGTCAATTTTTTCCGATGCGATGATTTCTCCAACCTTTTTATTTGTCCCGGGAGGAACAGTGCTTTTGACGGAAACAACTTTGTATCCGCGAAGATTTTTTGCAATCTCACGGCTTGCGTTAAACACCTCAGTCAAATCAGCCTCTCCAGTGTTTTTCGGCGGCGTCCCGACGCAGATAAATACGATCTGTGAAGGAACGATTGCTTCTTTGTAATCCAGAGTAAAGAGAAGCCGTCCAGCCTTAACATTCCTTTTAACAAGCTCTGACAATCCCGGCTCAAAAAAGGGAGCAATGCCTTTTTTGAGTTTTTCAATTTTTTCTTTAGTTCTCCCAACCACCCACACTGTATTTCCTAAATCCGCAAATACAGAGGCGCTGACAAGCCCTACATATCCGTGTCCGATAAACGCAACAGTCATATGAATGAAATGTCATCCCGAGGCCGTTAGCCAACGGATCGAAATGACGAAAGTTCTTGTCGTCTTACCGCGTTTAATCCCTCGCCGAACGTATGCAACGTCACTCCCAGAACATCTATTTTACCATGTTTCAGATGCGCATGCTTTGGAGGGAGTGCCTTTCCTGAAAAGTACTGATCATATAAAACTGGTGTGACTAAGGCGTTATGAAACCTAAACTCTTCCGCAACACACCTTGCAGCTTCATAGGGAGTAATTCCGTTCAGGGCTACGACATGATAGATGCCACGTGCCTTTGCGGTAATAAGTTTTTCTAGTGCGAAAGCTAAATCATCAATATATGTAGGAGAGAATATCTGATCGGTTGGGGTCTGAATCTCCAAACCGCTCTGCATCCGCTCAAGCATTTTATGAACAAAATCCATTTTCCCCACAGGGTTGCTCCTATAAGGATTTGCTATACGGATAATGAGGGCAGGCGGCCCTAATGTTTGTACAAGTTTTTCTCCCTCATATTTTGTTTTCCCGTACCATGACAGTGGGTTGGGTGTGTCATTCTCATCATACGTATCTTGTGTTCCGTCAAATACATAATCCGTAGATATGTAGAGAAGTCGTTTTTCGGTATCGTGGCAGATATTCACTATATTCTCTGTTGCAGACACATTTACTTTCCAGGAAATGCTTTGTTCTTTCTGATCCTTTTCTTGTTCAGCTCCTTGAACATCAGTGTACGCGGCAAAATGAAATACCCAAGGAGCAGTCGAACCGGTAATTGTTGTACGAATCCTGGAAAAATCCATCAGATCAAAACCGGTTTCCTTACTTAAGTCCGTAAAAGAAAATTTCGGAGAAAGTTGAGAGACAACCCGCGAGCCAACCAAACCGGATAATCCGGTTCCGATAATATCCATTTATGTCTTGCCTCCATTGCGGCCGTATTGTTCTTTGTAATATGTCTGGTATTCTCCCGATTTAATATGACGCCACCACTGCTGGTTGTTTTTGTACCATTCAATTGTCTTCATAAGCCATGTATCAACATCGTGAAGCGGTTTCCACCCGAGCTCCTTATGAATTTTGTCCCAATTGATAGCGTATCGCCGGTCGTGTCCGGGCCGGTCTTTCACAAATTCTATAAACGACTCGTCTTTTCCCAAAAAAGAAAGAATTTTTTTAACGATGGTAAGGTTATTGAAATCCTGGTCTGTTCCGCCGATGCAGTATGTCTCCCCTATTTTTCCTTTTTGCAGGACGAGGTCTATTGCCCGGCAATGATCTTCAACATACAGCCAATCACGGATATTGAATCCGTCTCCGTAAACCGGAACCTTTTTTCCTTCTATACTATTGGTGATGGCAAGAGGAATAAGTTTTTCGGGGAATTGGTATGGACCATAGTTATTGGAACAATTAGTAATCGTCATCGGCAACCCATAGGTATGGTAATATGCCCGCACTAAATGATCGGATGATGCTTTGCTTGCAGAGTACGGGCTCCGGGGATCGTAAGGAGTAGCTTCCGTAAACTTTTTTGAATCATGAATATCCAAACTTCCGAACACTTCATCAGTCGACACATGGTGAAATCGTTTGACCCCGGCTTTGAGCGATGCCTCAAGAAGTACATGCGTTCCGACAATATTTGTTTGAATAAATGGGGAAGATTCAAGTATTGACCGATCCACATGGCTTTCTGCGGCAAAATGAACCACCGTATCAACATCCGCAAGAGCCTTGATTACAGCATTCGTATCACAGATATCACCATGAATAAACACATAATTCGGAAGATTTTCGATTTCTTTAAGGTTTTCCAAATTCCCCGCGTAGGTCAATTTATCAAAATTAATAACTGAATCTTCTGGATGAGTTCTCATCCAGTAAAGAATAAAGTTAGATCCGATAAATCCGGCTCCGCCGGTAACAAGTAAGTTCATAAAGTTCCGAGTTTATAAAGTAATAAAGTATAAACAACTCAATAACTTTATTAACTTTACAAACTTTCAACTCATCATGTTATATTTTTATTCGTAATCGGTTTGCCCTGCACCCAATCATACCCGATTGCAGGATCGTTATACAGAATTCTCCCTTCCTCTGTTTTTGAATATTCACCGCTTGTCACATAGACCAAATCAGCAGGTCCTTTGAGGACTTTGCATCCATGAGCAACTCCGGCTGGAATTTTTATAATAACAGGTTCACCTTCTTCTCCTGCGACAAACTCCTGTATCTTGTTATATGTTTCTGATGATTGCCGCGTATCATATAATACCACTTGTACCGTTCCTTTCATCACATACCACCAATCTACCTGTGTTTTATGTACGTGCCATGCCTTCACCACGCCTTCAAGCATATATGAATGGGATAATTGCCCAAATCCCTCCTGAAAAAATGGATCGGACGCGCGGATCAACTCCTCAAAAAATCCCCGCTCGTCCGGATGCCGGACCAATGGTTTGGTTGTGACGCCGTTAATCATAATTTCCCTTCACGGACCATTTTTTCCGCTAATATATTTGCTTTCAAAAGCTCGTCATAAGAAGTGCCAGCGTCTATCCACCAATCAATCACATGACACCGGAGATTCTTTTTTTGCAAGTATATATTATTCAAATCGGTCACCTCCAATTCGCCTCTGGGAGAAGGCCGAAGCGTCCGAATATAATCAAATACGTTATGGTCATATATATAAATACCGGTTTGTGCAATATCCGATTTTGGGTGTTGCGGTTTTTCTTCAATGGATAGAACACGGCCGTCCTTATCTGTTTCCACAATGCCATATTGATGCTGATTATCTTTCACCCGATACCCGAATATTACTGCGCCCTCTTTGACTGTCTCGAATTCCTCAACAACCTTTCTCAAGTTAAAATTAAAAATGTTATCTCCCAAAATAACCATAAGAGACTCGTTCTTCGTAAGTTCCTCGGCAAGCATCATGGCATCAGGAATTCCTCCTTTAGGGTTTTGCTGGACCGCATAATACAAATGTAAACCGAATTCTTCGCCGGATTTGAGAAGATTGGCAAATTGAGCAACGCTTTCCCCGCTTGTTGTCAAAAGAACCTCTTTTACCCCGGCCTTTTGCATGGCTTCCATGGAGTAATAAATCATCGGTTTATTGTAAACCGGCAATAAATGTTTATTGGTAACCAAGGTTAACGGCCGCAACCTCGTTGCTAGTCCACCGGCTAAAATTAAACCTTGCATACGTTTCTCCTTTCACATCCACACAACTGTTACGATCAATGTCACCGCAATTGCTCCAACAAGGAGATATTCTACCACAACCTTCGGATGAAGGTCGCCTGCCATGGCGTGATGAATAATTCCCCATGTGGCATACAAGACGGAAAGAAGAACGCCGATGAGGATTTGCATGGATTTATTGTCCCGTACGAGAAAGAAAAGAAAAACGGTTGAAGACAAAATAATCGTCAATGCGGTGAAATTGATATACGAAACCATTCGCTTTTTCATAACAGAACTCCCCGCTTCACAAGCATAAGGGCTATACTAAGAGCAAAGAAAAACATAATATGGGCCAGATTATGCCCGGCAACCCGTATAATTTTCCTTTTTGAGACAATAAATCCGTCTATTATGAGAATACCGATGAGAAGCCCCAAAAAAATAAATACGATATCCCGCGTCATGGTGGGAATATTGATTATCGGCTTCTGGATGACTGAAGTAAGAGAAGTGATGAAGTTCTTGGAAACTTCTTGTGAAGGAACTCCAAGGGAAATGAGCGGAATCTGATCTCCAAGAGCTTCGGTGCTTACTCCAGAAAAGAGAGGTACTGGTTTTTGGGCAATAACCTCTTCCTTGTCAGAGGCGCCGAACATCTGCACAACGAGCGTCGTTTCTTCCCCGTTTAAGATTCCATTAACTATCGCAAATCCTATATCTCTGTATCCGGGTTTTATAATGTTGTCTTTATGCGTTTGAGATGTCATCCATGCCTCTACCACACCGCTGCTGTCGGAAAAATTTTTCGCTAAATTCTCTCCGGCAATTGTATAGTGATACCCTGAAGAGGTGACAAATCCCCACGGTGTTTTCCCTTCGGGACTGGTATGTGACCAATAGTTATGGGAAAACATATCCTGGGCTTTTTTGGATGCAGCAAGTGAGAGTTTTTCATTCAGCCGGAGTTCGGATAACCCGAGTGCCGCTCTTTTTTTGTTCGTCAAATTGAGAAGCTCTGAGAGCCGAATGTCGGTCGCGTATCCTAATATCGACGGGTACTGATGATGAAGGTATCTGAAGCCGAAATTAAAGAGCGCCAGAAGTAAAATATACACCAGCAGCGTATCCGGATGCAGCGCTTTGGCACGATGATTGTTTGAGGGATGCGGAAAGAAAAAATGACGCAAAAACCTATGCATAAATCCATGATAATAATAACAGCCAAAAAATGCTACTGGCGGATCATCTCCCAATGATCATTTCCATAATCCAACTTTGTAACCGGAGTCTTCTTTCTGTTCACAGGGACATCTAAAAGCCATCCCAATACATTCCCAACAGCTGCTCCGACGCGGAGTCCCGTAAACGATCCAGGTCCGGTATGCACTTCAACCGCACTGATATCCTGAAAAGTCAGGTTGTTTTTCAAAAGAAGTGATTCAATCAGTGGAAGAACATGTTGGGACGTATGATCGTCTGAAACAAATTTCGTTTCTTTTTTTTCGTTATCAACGGAAACCGCTACCGTTGTTTCATGCATGTTTGACGAGTCAATATAGAGAGTGACCGGTTTTTTGGGAAGAACAACCACCCCCTGCCGGATAATACGATAAGGGTCAACCGTACAATCAACAACTGTGGATACGGTCTTTTCTTTACACGTCCCGCGAAGAACATAATCAACTTGTCTGGTAAGCACAGGATCAAGATCTTCAAGCGAGTACGGCGTCTTTTCTTTGTGAAGATTGGCGGATGGGCCCAGAATCGGAACGCCAACTGCAGTAATAACTGTCAGGATATCTGAGTGGTCAGGCATGCGGATTCCAACCGTATCCCCGCCTCCTCTGATAGGGGAGTAGATTGTATTTTTTTTGCACGGTGCAATGATGGTCAAACCGCCCGGCCAATACGTTTTCATCAAATGTCGTACAATATCAGACGGGGAATCAAGGTAGGGAAGTGCCTGACGAATGGAAGAAACAAGAACCGGCGTTGCCTGTATCCTTGGCCGTTTTCTTATTTCAAACAACCTATCAACAGCATTTGTATCATCGATCCTGCACCCTATGCCGAAGGCAGTGTCGGTGGGAAAAATGACTATTCCTCCTTTTTTCAATATCGTTATTGCTTGTTGAACATCTGTTACCATAATTTCAAATATCAAACGATAAATGTTTATATAAACTTTATCAGGATGATCCTTGCGAGGATTCGCGCAAGGATCATCCTGCAAAAAAGGCAAATTGTAAT